>NZ_AAEW02000034.1 GCF_000167355.1 Desulfuromonas acetoxidans DSM 684 | reverse complement strand
TGGAACGCGTATAAGTAGCACGATTCAATTACTGAATCAAGGACTAATTGAGGTTCTTTCCGAAAGCCCTCAATCGCTTAGTGTCGAATTATTAATTGCCGAGATACTCTTGCAGCTCATCCAACTGCTCTTCGCTGAACAGACGTAGTCCCTCCTGGTGGAGCAGGACCGTGGTCACGCCTTGTCCGGGGCACAGTTCGCCCTGACAGTGGATGAAACGGCTCCCACATGACGGGCTGCGCTCTTTGAGTAGGGCGATCCGGCAGTGTGTCATGCGGGCGATCGTTAATGTTTCCTGGGCGCCGCGACAAAAGGCCGCAGTGACATCGTCCCCCAAGCTGTTTTTTAACTGTCCTGTTCCCCGCCACACCTGTTCGCCGCTGCCCTGGATAAATTCGCAACTGGGTCGCGGTGTACTGAATCCGGCGAGCTGCTCAGGGCAGACAATGATCGGCATAATGTCCGCTTGCTCAATGAGGGCGACAACCTGGGCGTTGGTTTTTGTTTCAGCGTTGTAGCGGGTGTTGAGACCAAGCAGACAGGCGCTGACCAGAAGTGGCGTCATGGCACCGGGCTGAGCGGCGGATTGATCATCGCATCAGGTGTCTGCCGGGTGTTGTCGATAATGACACGACGACCTTCAATCCGAATGGCTCCCTCGGCAAACCATTGTATGGCCTGGGGGTAAATTTTGTGTTCCTGCTCAAGGATGCGGGCGCTCAGGCTGGCTTCGTCATCATCATCAAGAACGGGAACAACCGCCTGGAGGATGATCGGCCCGGTATCAACGCCACCATCGACAAAATGGACCGTACAACCGGAAAAACGAGCCCCGTAATCGAGTGCTTTCTGCTGGACGTGTAACCCGGGAAAAGCTGGGAGCAGGGCCGGATGAATATTCATGATTCGGCCGGGAAAGGCATCGAGAAAACGTTGGCCGATGATGCGCATAAATCCGGCCAGCACCACCAGTTCAACCTTGGCATCGAGCAGGGCTGCAACCACGGAACTGTCAAAGTCGTCACGATTGTCAAATTCGCGGTGGTTAATGCACTGATACGAAATATCGGCTTTGGCTGCCCGTTGCAGAGCTCCGGCGTCAGGGTTGTTGGACAAAACAGTGACGATCTCTGCGTTAATGCGTCCCGACTGGCAGCCGTCGATGATTGATTGTAAATTGGTGCCGCCGCCGGAGGCGAGGACACCGATGCGCAGTTTTGAATTCACGCCGTTCTCCCGTGGGTTAATCAGTCAAGCAGGACTGACGGCGGTTCGTCAACATTCTTCGTGATCTCGCCAATCTCCCAGGCTTTTTCGTTGAGACCGGAGAGACGGATCAGGATGTCTTCACATTGCTCGTTGGGAACAATCAGGACCATACCCAGGCCGTAGTTGAAAGTGCGATGCATCTCGGTGTCTTCGATATTGCCACCTTTTTGCAGGACATCGAAGATAACCGGTTTTTCCCAGCTGTCGCGATGGATTACGGCGTGGCAGTGTTTTGGCAGGACACGGGGAACGTTTTCCAGCAGACCGCCGCCGGTGATGTGTGCCATCCCCTTGATGGTGAAGTCACGAATCAGGTTGAGAGCGGTTTTGACATAGATCCGGGTCGGAGTCAGCATCTCCAGACCGATGCTCTGCCCGAATTCCGGCAGGGTGTCGTTGACGTTGAGGCCCATGTGGTCGAAGAAAACCTTGCGTGCCAAAGAGTAGCCGTTGGAGTGGAGGCCGCTTGACGCGATGCCGATGATTTTATCACCCACTGTAATGGCGGAGCCGTCAATGATGTTGTCGTTGTCAACTGCACCAACGGTGAAGCCCGCAACATCGTATTCCCCTTCACTGTAAAATCCGGGCATCTCGGCGGTTTCTCCGCCAATCAAAGCACAGCCGGCTTGTTGGCAGCCCTCGGAGATCCCTTTGACCACTTCGGCGGCTTTTTCCGGGGCCAGTTTGCCGGTGGCCATGTAGTCGAGAAAAAACAGCGGCTCAGCGCCCTGAACAATGATGTCATTGACGCACATGGCAACCAGGTCGATACCCACGGTGTCGTGCTTGTCCATCATGAACGCCAGCTTGAGCTTGGTACCGACGCCGTCAGTTGAGGAAACCAGGGTCGGTTTTTTATATTTGTCGGCGTGGAAGGAGAACAGCCCGCCAAATCCACCAATGTCGGTCAGGACTTCAGGGCGGGATGTCGCCTTGACCATCGGCTTGATCATGTCGACAAAACGGTTGCCGGCATCGATATCCACACCGGCGTCTTTATAGGTAACGCTTTTCTTTTCCACGGTCAAAACTCCTCGTTAAAAGTGGCGTCAAGTAATAAAACATGGGCAGAAAGATGTCAACGCCAAACTCCACCAAAACCGGGGGATTGTTGCTTTACACGGCGCGGGGGCTGGCTTAGAATGCAATCAGTTTTCATCTTGAAACAATGAGCAGGTTGTCATCGGCCAACACAGGCCGCTGAATTGTTTATATTTTGAAAAAATGCTGTGGCGCTGTTTGGTGGTATTCTTTTTTTTAAGTCCTATTCAATCCGGGCACTTATGTTTTTAGATTGTTGCTGGCTCATTGTTTGAAGATTTATTTTAACACTTTTTGGTCGTCTGGGTTGCTTGCACTGGTATTTTTTTTGTCCCCCTGCGGTTGCGACGACTGGTCGGGATGGGTTTCATGACGTGCTATGTGCTTCGACCAATGGTGGCGGACGATCTGGCTGCCGTGGTGACTATCGAGCGGGGTTGTCATCAGCATCCGTGGACGAGTCACCTTTTTGAGCGTGAGCTGGCCAATCCGTTATCGCGGATGACGGTTGTTGTGGTTGAAGAGGAGATTGTTGGCTATTTGTGTGTGTGGATTGTTGCCGGCGAAGCGGAAATTCACAATATTGCCACGGCCCGCCATTGGCAACGGCGCGGGGTTGCCTCTTTTGTTATGGAGGCGTTGTTTCGCCAATTGCGTGAAGAGGGGATAGGACGTCTTCTGCTCGAAGTGCGTGCTTCCAATCTGGCGGCACTTGAATTGTATCAACGGTGGGGATTTGAAACGTCCTGTCGCCGTAACGGGTATTATCAGGATGGCGAGGATGCTCTGTTAATGCATTGCGAGCTGTCCATATCTTCCAGTTGATCATTGTGCCCGTTGAGGCACTGTCATGAAAGGCACAGTTTTTTATGCAAAACTTGAAAACCGTGATCCTGCATAATCGCGAAATCGCCCCCGGTTATTACCGCATGGCGATTCTTGCCCCCGGCTACCCGCAGACGGCGAAAGCCGGACAGTTTGTCATGTTACGGGTGCAGCTTCAGGCCCAGCCGCTATTGCGGCGTCCCTTCGGTATTTTTAAAACCGGCACATTGCCACCGGAGTGCAGTGGCATGCCGCCACGTGAGTTTGTCGAGCTGGTGTATAAGGTGGTTGGCAGCGGTACCGAACTGATGGCAACGCTGCAGCGTGGTGACCAGGTGGAGTTACTTGGTCCTCTGGGCGAGGGGTTTGTTGCTACTGAAGATGAAAATCCGATTCTGGTCGGTGGTGGCATCGGTCTGGTGCCGTTGTTCAAATTGGCCGAAGATCTGTGTCGGCAGGGTCGAAAAGTCCGCTTGTTGATGGGCGGCCGCACTCGTGACGATATTTTGGGGATTACCGAATTTGAACGTCTCGGGGTGGAAACTTATGTGTCCACCGATGACGGTAGCCTCGGCGAGGAAGGACTGGTGACGGCGGTGCTGGAACGCAAGCTGGCAAAATATCCAGGCGCTCAAGTCTATGCCTGTGGGCCGACACCGATGCTTAACGCTGTGCATGCGATCTGTGCGACACACAGCACGCCGTTGCAGGTGTCGCTGGAGGCACTGATGGCTTGTGGTGTTGGCGCCTGCCTGGGCTGTGTTGTGCCGGGTAAGGAGCATCGTGAGGATGAGCCGGATTATCTGTGTACCTGTCGTCAGGGGCCGGTCTTTGATGCCGAACTGCTGCAATGGCCGGAATCGGGAGGTGCCGCATGAGTCAACCCACACCCTCTTTAGCGGTCGAATTGGCCGGACTGGCTCTACGCAATCCCGTGATGCCCGCATCGGGGACTTTTGGCTATGGCCAGGAGTTTGCGCCGTATCTCGATCTGGAGAAAATCGGCGCGGTGATGACAAAAGGGATCTCTCTGCGTCCCAAGGCCGGCAATCCGACGCCGCGCATTGCCGAAACCTCTTCCGGGATGCTCAATGCCATTGGTTTGCAGAATGTTGGCATTGACGCCTTTATTCGTGACAAGGTGCCTTATTTGCAGACGTTGAACACACCGGTGATTGTCAATTTTTTCGGCAATCAACTTCACGAGTATATCGAGGTGGCTGAGAAACTCTCCGATATTGAGGCCGTAGATGCCGTGGAACTGAACATCTCCTGCCCCAATGTCAAACAGGGCGGCATTGTGTTCGGCACGGAACCCTGTGCCGCTGCCGAGGTGGTCAGCGGCGTGCGTGAAAAACTCAATAAGCCGCTGATCGTCAAGTTGACTCCTAACGTGACCGACATCACGGTGATGGCACGGGCCGTGGAGGAATCCGGGGCCGATGTGATCAGCTGTGTGAATACTTTGACCGGCATGGCCGTAGACATTGAGAAGCAATGTCTGCATCTGGCCAATGGCACCGGTGGACTGTCGGGCCCGGCGATTAAGCCGGTGGCGCTGCGCATGGTCTATCAGGTGGTGCGGGCTGTCTCGGTGCCGGTGATCGGTATCGGCGGTATCATGACTGCCAAGGATGCCTTGGAGTTTCTGCTTGTCGGTGCCACGGCTGTCCAGGTGGGAACCGCCAATCTGGTCAACCCTGGTGCCATGAGCGAGATTGTTGACGGCATTGAGCAGTTTTGTCGGGATAAAGGGATCGACGATATCAATCAGTGGATCGGTTCGTTGCAGGAATGATTGTCTTTGACCTCTCTTATGGAGAAGCGGACCCTGGATGGATGTTGTAACCACCCACATTAATGCCGATTTTGATTGCCTGGGTGCCATGGTTGCGGCCCGGTTGTTGTATCCTGGGGCGCGTCTGGTGTTTGCCGGAGCCCAGGAACCGGCTTTGCGTGACTTCTTGAAACATTATGCGCATGGCATGGAATTTACCCGCTTCAAAGAGCTTGATGTTAAACAGATCCGACGTCTGATTCTGGTGGACGTCAACCGGGCGTCACGTATCGGCCCGTTTGAGCCGTTGCTGCGGAATCCGGCCATCGAATTTCATCTCTACGACCATCATCCCATTGCCGCCAGTGAGCGTGTTCCAGACGTTGAGATGGTGCGCCGGGTCGGGTCTACTGTGACCCTGATGTGTGAGTTGCTCAAAGAGCGGGGGCTCATTCCCGATGCCCGTCAGGCGACCATGATGATGCTCGGCCTCTACGAAGATACCGGCAATCTGCTGTTTTCATCGACGACGGTGGCCGATTATGCGGCGGGATCTTTTTTGTTGGAGTGCGGGGCTCAGCTCGATGTGGTGTCCGACTATCTCAATCGAGAGTTATCCGCCGCGCAGGTAGATCTTCTCCATCAGTTGCTCAATTCGCGCCAAGTGATGACCATCAAGGGCGTTGAAGTCAATCTGGCCCATGCTTCCATTGATCGCTATGTTGGTGATATTGCTGTGCTGGCACACAAAATTCGCGATATGGAGAATCTCGATGTGCTGATCGTGGCGGTTCGGCTGGAGGATCGGGTGTTCCTGGTGGCGCGTTCACGGTTGGAGCAGGTTCATGTCGGTCAGGTGATGGCCGCGCTCGGAGGGGGTGGCCATGCCACGGCCGCTTCGGCGACGGTTCGTGACAAGACCCTGGTGCAGGTGATGGATGGTTTGCCGACCCTGCTCGATGACGTGATTGCACCGCAATGGCAGGCCCGCCATCTGATGTCAGCTCCGGCTCGCTCTGTTGAAGGGCTGGCTGCGCTGAGCAAGGCGCGCGATTTGCTGACCCGCTACAATATTAATGCTCTGCTGGTTGTCGAGGGAGCCGAGCTGAAAGGCTATATCACGCGGCAGACCGTGGAGCGGGCGATCCATCATGGCCTGAGCACCAGTGCCGTGCGTGATTACATGTCAACGGAGTTTGGCCGGGTTGCCCCGGATACGGAGCTGTCGCAGGTACAGCAGCTGATTGTTGAGCAGCGTCAGCGGTTTGTGCCGGTGGTCGATGGACACGCGGTGGTTGGGGTGATCACTCGCGCCGATCTGTTGCGTCATCTGGTGTCCGGTGGTCGAGCCTTGCGTCAGCCGTCAGATCAGGTGTTGGCCGGAGACGGTATCGGCTTGCACCCTCGTCATGTCCAGCGCCTGATTCAGACCCGGTTGCCGAAGCGGATTCAGCAACTTCTCAGTCAGATTTCCTCTGTTGCCGATGAGGTGGGCTGTTCCGTGTATGCGGTGGGCGGTTTTGTCCGTGATCTGTTGCTGCATAAAAAAAACCTTGATGTGGATATTGTCGTGGAGGGCAATGCCATTGATTTTGCCCGCCGTTTTGCCGACCAACACGCCTGCCGGGTGCGGGCCCATGAGAAGTTTGTCACGGCGGTGGTTATCTTTGACGATGGCTATAAGCTGGATGTAGCCTCTACCCGCACCGAGTATTACCTGGAACCGGGGGCGTTGCCCAATGTTGAGGAGGCGTCGATCAAGCTTGATTTGTACCGGCGCGATTTTACCATCAACACACTGGCGCTGGCGTTGAATCACGACAGCTATGGTGAATTGCTTGATTACTTTGGCGCCCAGCGCGATTTGCACGACAAGGCGATTCGGGTCTTGCACAACTTGAGTTTTGTTGAAGATCCGACGCGTATGTTTCGGGCGGTTCGTTTTGAGCAACGGTTGGGTTTTAAGCTTGGTATGCATACGGAAAATCTGTTGCGCAGTGCCGTGGAGATGGACTTTGTTCAGCGCGTCGGTCCGCTGCGTTTGTTCAATGAACTGACCATTATTCTCAATGAGGAGAACCCCTTTCCGGCGATCTCTCGTCTGGAAGAGTTGGGGCTTCTGGCCTGTCTGTGTGATCAATGGCGGGTTGATGCCCGGGTTAAAGAGTCGTTTCGTCAGGCGCAAAAAGCATTGCACTGGCATGAGTTGCTTTATACCGGTAGCCCCGTTGAACGCTGGGTGGTGTATTTTTTGTGCTTGAGTCAGCCATTATCCGATGACGCAATGGCCGCTGTTTGTGGTAAACTGTCGGTTCCCCAACGCTGGCAGGATATTCTGGTTGGTGAACGTTGCCGGGTGATGAAAGTCTTTCATCGCTTGGAGCGCGATCAACAAAAGTTGGCCGAATATCGCCCCAGTGAAGTGTCGCAACGACTCAAGGGGATTGGTGATGAAATGTTGCTCTATGCCATGGCTCGTACGCACAGTGATGCGGTGCGGCTGGCTGTCTCCCAGTACTTAACCCAATGGCGCGATGTGAAGCCGCTGCTCAATGGCGATGATTTGATCGCTCTAGGTGTTGATCGTGGTCCGCGCATCGGCGAGGTGCTTGCTCTTTTACGTGATGCGCGTCTTGACGCAGAAGTCTCGTCACGGCAGGATGAGGTCGATTTTGTTCGCTCTTGCCAAATGTCCTGCTGATACCTGAAATCAAAGGTGGAGTGTTCCGCTGAGTTATGGAACAGATTTTTCTTAAAATTTCAATCATGCTGGTGCCGGCCTTGTTGGCGGTGACGGTGCATGAAGTTGCTCATGGGTATGCGGCTGACCGTCTCGGAGATCCGACCGCGCGGCTGTTGGGGCGGTTGACCCTGAACCCGTTGCGTCATCTGGACCCTGTCGGCACCCTGGCCTTGCTGTTTGTCGGCTTTGGCTGGGCGCGGCCGGTTCCGGTAAATGTGACCAATCTGCGACATCCTCACCGCAGTATGCTGTGGGTAGCTTTGGCCGGTCCGACGGCCAATTTTACTCTGGCTCTGCTATCGGCGCTGTTGCTCCATCTGGTTGGTTTAATTGAAGGGCTTGGTCTGGCCTGGTTGAATGTTGTGACCCATCCGATCTCGTTGATGGCTGCTTTCAGTCTGTATATCAATGTGATCCTGGCCGTGTTCAACCTGATTCCGGTTCCGCCGCTGGATGGTGGACGTGTGCTGGCCGCCATGTTGCCGATCCGCTATGCCGCCATGTTGATGAAGCTTGAACCGTTTGGTTTCTTTATCGTCATTGCCGTGGTCTTCTTCACCGATGTGTGGCACAACCTGCTTGGACCGGTCATTATCGGTCTGGTCGCTTTTTTCGCCGGTCAACAGTGGAGTGTTGTTGAGGCGGTGATCCATTTCCTGTTCAGTCGTGGATAAATTGCTCGAAACTCCGACTCCTGCCGCCTATCAAGTGCACCTGGAAAGTTTTGACGGACCACTTGACCTGCTGCTGCATCTGGTGCACAAAAATGAGATGGATATCTACGATATCTCTATGGCCCAGATTACCCGGCAATATCTTGAATATCTCGATCAGATGAAGGAACACAATCTCGATATTGCCAGTGAATTTCTCGTCATGGCGGCCACCCTAATGCATATTAAATCACGGATGCTGCTGCCGCGACGTGACCCGGATGAGGGAGAAGAGGACGAGATTGATCCGCGGGCTGAACTGGTTCAGCGTTTGCTCGAATATCGCCGTTATAAGGACGGAGCCGAGCAGTTGGAAGGCTATCCGCAACTGAATCGTGATGTGTTTGTGCGCCCGGACGGCATTGAGGATGTTGCTGAGGACGACCCGGAGCCGATGGTTCACGATGTGGGCGTCTACGATCTGGTCAAGGCTCTGCGCGAATTACTTGAGGAAGCGCCGGCCCCTCCGGTTCATGCCGTCAGCAAATCGGCTCTGACCGTGGCGCAGGGGCTGCGCCGCCTGTTGGCTCGGCTGCGTCATAAGGAGATGGTGTCGTTTCGTGATTGCTTTGCGCCATCCCCGCAACGTGATGAAATTGTCATCATCTTTATCGCGGTTCTGGAACTGGTCAAGTTGCAGTTGTGTCGGGTTGTCCAGCTTAATCAGAAAGGAACCCTCTATCTTTATCCGGCGGAATCTGTGCGCCGTGGTGAGGTGGAGCGGCTTGAAGGAGTCGATCATGGATACCAATGACAGTCCTCTCAAGGCGCGCCTTGAAGCTGTTTTGTTCAGCAGTGACGAACCGTTGCGGTTTGATCGTCTGCAGGCCTTGTTTGAGGTAGAGACCACGGTCTTGCGCCAGGCGCTGCAGGAGTTGATGGTTGAATATGCTCAGGATAATCGCGGCGTAGTGTTGCAGGAGGTGGCGGGTGGATTCCAGATCCGCACCCGTGCCGAATACGCTGCGTGGATTTTGAAGCTCAATAAAAGTCGCGTAACCCGGCTGTCCAAAGCTGCGACGGAAAGCCTGGCTATTATCGCCTATCGCCAACCGGTGACCCGGGCAGAAATTGAATATCTACGTGGTGTTGACTCTGGCGGCGTGGTGCGCATGCTGATGGAAAAACAGCTGGTGAAAATTGTCGGGAAGAAAGATGTTCCCGGTCGTCCATTGCTCTATGGAACCAGCCGCCATTTTCTTGAATTTTTCGGTTTAAAGGACTTATCGGAATTGCCCAACTTGCAGGAGTTCGCCGATCCTGAAGACGGGGCCCTCTCTTTGGAAATGGATTTTGACGGGCATGGCAACAGTTGAGCGTTTACAGAAATTGATCGCCCAAGCCGGGCTGGCATCACGTCGGCAGGCTGAACAGTGGCTCAAAGATGGCAGAGTGCGTGTCAATGGTCGTTCGGTGACACTTGGAGACAAAGCCGATCCGTCTGTTGACCGCATAGAGGTTGATGGGAAGGCGTTACCGCGGGCGGAACAGAAACTCTACCTGCTTCTAAATAAACCGCTGGGCTATGTGACAACGCTCAAAGATCCTCAGGGTCGACCGACGATCCGCCGTTTTTTAAAAGGGATTCCGCAGCGGGTCTATCCGGTGGGGCGTCTTGATGTCAACAGTGAGGGGTTGCTGTTGTTGACCAATGACGGTGCCCTGACTCAGCATTTGCTGCATCCTCGTCATCAGGTCAGTAAAACCTACCGGGTTAAAGTCAATGGGCGAATCAGTCCTCAGGCCTGTCGGCAACTTGAGCAAGGTGTGGAACTGGAGGATGGCGTGACGGCTCCAGCTGTGGTGCGCAATGTTCATCATTCGCCGCGCAACAGTTGGTTTGACCTGGAAATTCGTGAAGGTCGTAACCGTCAGGTGCGGCGGATGTGCCGGGGGGTTGGCTTCGAGGTGAGTGCTTTGAAGCGCATACGGATTGGTTCTCTTGAATTAGGGACGCTGGCCAAGGGGCAATGCCGCTCTTTGACTTCCAAGGAAATTCAAGACCTTAAGTCCTTGTTCAGACATCAGTAATTTTAAGCGGTCTTTTTGCTCATGAAGATGGTGGGAGAGGTTAAAGAGCGGAGTGCTTTTTGTTGGTCTGTTGACGACTTTTCCTTTGGGAATTCAATGGATTATGCACTTGACCTAATCGGGTCTGTGCTTTAGCATTAAAGGAAATTTCAACGTTGTCAACGGAGCAAAGTCTCCACTCTTTGTTTTAGAGGATCCTGTGGCAAATAAAGATAAAATTTTAGCAGCAGCTCAAAAGCATCTGCAGAAGAATAATCTCGCCAGAGCGGTTAAGGAGTACCTGAAGGTGCTTAAAATCGATGACCGGGATGTGCGCAGTCGCCAAAAGCTTGCTGAACTCTACAGTCGACTTGGAAAGACTGAAGAGGCATTAACGGAATATGAAACGGTTGCAGCGCACTACGCTGAAAACACCTTCTACCTTAAGGCCATTGCGGTTTACAAGCAGATGCAGAAACTTGATCCGCAAAATACCGCGTATACCCTGAAACTGGCCAAACTCAATGAACAGCAGGGGCTGGTCGGTAATGCCCTGTCTGAGTACCGCGTCCTGTTGCAACACCATCAGCAATATCAAGAGCATGATGAAGCGATTAAGGTCCTGCTGCGCATGCAGGAACTTGATCCCGAGAATATTACCATCGGTATGCAGACGGCAGAGTTTTATGCCAAGATCGATAAAACCGATGAAGCGATCCAGGCCTTTGAGAAGGTGGAACAGCGCATTCACGATCTGGGTAATTACAAACAACTGCAGAAATTTTACGAGCGTTTCACCGAGGTGTGGCCCGACAATTTAGGCGTCAAGGTGAATTACGGCACGGCCATGGTTGAGTTCGGCGAGCCTCTGGGCGGTGTTCAGTTCCTGACCAATCTGCAGCGGCAACATCCACAGGACCTTACGGTTCTGTCGGCCTTGGCACGTGGTTATCATGCCTGCAGTGATTTCTCCCATGAACTTGAATGTCTGCAGAAGTTAGTTCAGGCTGAGCCCGATAACCTGGATTACTGGCTGCGTCTTTATCAGGCCAGTGTCGATGTTGAGCAATACGAGCTGACTCTGAGTTCTTTGGAGAAAAAACGGCAGGCGTTTTTTGCCGCTGAACGTGTTGCCGAACTAAAACCCTTTTACGAAAAGATGTACGAGGTTTTTCCGGACAACAAAGAGCTGCTGCCCTCCCTTCATGCGGTGTATGAGTATCTTGGTGAAGGGGAGAAGCTGTTCAATGTCCTGTCCACTGAAGACTCGACCGGGGAAGATCTTTTTGCCGGTGGCGGTGAAGATGATTTTGCTGCGGGCGATGATTTTGCAGGTGGTGATGTTAACGCGTTTGACACCGTTAGTTTTGATGAGGTAACCCCGTCTGTCAGTGACGAAAGTTCGTCAGACGATTCCGTCGAATTTGATGAGCTGGAGTTTGATCTCGTTGATGACGCTCAGGGTGAAGGCGACGAGACCTCCTTTGATGATATCAGTTTTGATATCAGTGATGATGACAGCAGTGGCGGCTCGGCACCCGTTGATATTCAGACCGACTTGGAAGAAGCGGACTTTTATCTGCAACAGGGACTTCTTGATGAAGCCGAACAGGTCTGCAAACGTTTGGCTCAGGCGTGTCCCGGCAATGCCGAGATTCAACAGCGTCTCGACGCTATTGCTTCTCAGCGCCAAGGGGATAAACCGGAGGCGGCGGTCCAGGCCGATGTGCAACCGACCAAGGCACCTGTTCAGGTTCAGGCTGCGGACAGTGATGAATCATTTGATCTCGACATGGTGATTGATGATTCCTTTGTCGCTCCGTTGGAGAATGTCGATCTCAACATGGGCGAGGAGGATATTGACTCCAGCCTCGAAGGGTCATTAGGCCAGGCGACTACCGATGATGGTGTGCATGATTTGGCGGATTCCCAGCGCGGGGTTCAAACGGTTATCGGTGATGAAGATACTGAATCGGCCTACAATCTCGGCGTGGCCTATAAAGAGATGGGTCTTTACGATGACGCCATTGCTGAATTTGATAAGGCGATCCGCAGTCCGCTGCGTAAAATTGACAGCTTGACCCTGAAAGCGGCATGCTATATTGATCAACAGAAATTTGATCAGGCTGAAGACGTTCTGACGCAGGGGCTGTCCGACTCTTTGTTGAGTACGAAGGATCGCGTTGTGCTGTATTACGAGACCGGGCTGCTTTACGAGGCATGGCATCGCTATGCTGATGCCTTGGCCAGCTATCAGGTCGTAGCGGATAATGATGCCACGTTCCGTGATGTCAGTATTAAAATCATTGAACTCAAGGAGCTGGTTGACGATGACTCTGGTTCAGCACAAGGTGAATCGCGGGTTTCGTATTTATAAGATATTGACCTGATCATGTCGGCTCGATGATACTCGAGCCGACATTGTTTGTTTTGGAAGTGCGCTATGAGTTATACCGAATATTTCGGCCTGGAACGTGAGGCCTTTTCAAATGCCCCGGATGCCCGTTTTTACTTTGACAGTGAACAGCACAGTCAGGCTCTGACGCGTGTTTTACGCGCTGTGGACTCCAATAAGGGGTTGGCAGTTCTGGTGGGCGGCATTGGCTCGGGGAAAACCACACTTGCTCGGCGCATGCTCGACACCCTGCCTTCAGAGATGTATGAGTCTTCGTTGCTGGTGATGGTACATTCCGGGATTACGCCGGAATGGATCTTGACCCGTATTGCCATGCAGCTGGGTGTTGCCAAACCGGCAGCTGATCGTATGATGGTTCTCAAGCAGCTTTATGAGCGGTTGCTGGAGATTGACAAACAGGGGCGCCGGGCTGTGGTGTTGATCGATGAGGCGCAGATGCTGCAAACCCGAGCTTTGATGGAAGAGTTTCGCGGTTTGCTTAATCTGGAGATCCCCGGTAAAAAGTTGCTTAATGTGATTTTTTTCGGCCTGCCGGAAGTTGAGGAGTGTTTGCGCCTTGATGAACCACTCGCTCAGCGGGTCGCCATGCGCTATTATCTACATTCTTTAAATGAAGAGTCGACTCTGGCCTATATCAAGCACCGCTTGCAGGTGTCTGGGGCGAAAAACATGCTGTTCTCCGGGCCCGCCGTCAAGCTGATCTTTCAATACTCCGCCGGTGTTCCCAGACTGATCAACACGCTGTGTGATAATTGTCTGTTTGAGGCCTATTTACAAAAACTTACCGGAGTGGTGCCGCAGATCGTGCAAAGTGTGGCAGGTGATCTGGGGTTGGCTCAGTTGCCCCTTACTCAGGCAACTCAAGGTGTTGATGCCCATCTGAGTAAAATTGAAACCACATTGTCCAAGATGGAACAGCGGCGCTCCTGAGCGATTTTCCGGATATGTAGTAACCAGAGGGGCTGGCGTATGCCGGTCCTTTTTTGTCTGAACTGAATTGGTGACGTTGTCTATGCCACAAAATAATCGAATCGCCATCCTTCCTGAGACCTTGTGTAACCAGATTGCAGCTGGTGAAGTCGTTGAACGGCCGGCATCTGTTGTGAAGGAGTTGGTGGAGAATGCTCTGGATGCTCAGGCGACCGAGGTGACTGTTGATGTTGAGCGCGGTGGCAAAAAGAAAATCCGCGTCAGTGACAATGGTTTCGGCATGAGTAAGGAAGATCTGTTTTTATGTTTTGAACGCCATGCAACAAGCAAAATTCGCAGTGAGAAAGATCTGTTTCATCTGAGTTCTCTGGGGTTTCGTGGTGAAGCTCTGCCGTCTATTGCTGCGGTTTCGCGCTTGGCAGTGGTCAGTGGTCAGGCTGGCGAAGAGACGGGGAATCGGCTTGAGCTGGTTGCCGGAGAAGTGCGCCACCATGAACCGGAAGCGGCTTCTGTCGGGACGCGCTTTGAAATTCGTGACCTGTTTTTCAATTTGCCTGCCCGGCGCAAGTTTTTACGGCGTGATGAAACCGAGTTCGGGCATATTGCCGAGATTATCACTCGCTTGAGTCTTGCACATCCACATGTGCATTTTCGCCTGATCCACAATCAGCGAACAATTCTTGATCTCTACCGGCAAAAATCACTCAAGGCCCGTGTGGCCGATGTGTTAGGGCGCTCAGTGGTGGAAAAACTGATCGACGTTGATTGCGGCGATGATAGACTCCATCTTTCGGGGTTTATTGGCGACCCGACATTGAACCGGTCCTCTACGCAGGGGATCTACAGTTTTATCAATGGGCGCTTTGTCAAAGATCGGGTGCTGCAACATGCCATTCTTGACGGTTATCGTCATCTGTTGATGAAGGGACGTTATCCGATGTGTGTGTTGTTTCTTGCTCTTGAACCGGAAAAGGTGGATGTCAATGTGCATCCGACCAAACATGAGGTTCGTTTTCATGACCAGCGTGGTGTGCATGATTTTGTCAGCACGTCTCTTCGGCAGCAGTTGCGCCGCCACCAGGACGTGCCCGTTTGTGACGGTGAGCCGAAAATGGCTCCCGCCGTTGCGCCACCGGCAGAGCCCGTAACGCAACCGGATCTCAATTTACGTCATGTTCCAGCGCCTTCATCGGTGCGTTCGGCTTCTGTTGTTGAGGCGCAAGCCGCTGTTTCTATGCCACTGCAGCCGCCTGCAGCAAGCCAGGTTCGCGAGTCGTTTCCTGCCTATGACGATGGGGGTAAGCCGCCGGTTTCCGTCATCTCATCTTCTCCGGTTGGTTGTCATGCCGATGGTGAAAAAACACTGGATCTGGAAGAATCGTCGGCGTATTTTTCCACTCTGCGTATCATTGGTCAGTTCCATCGCAGTTACATCCTCTGTGAAGATGGGGATGATCTGGTGTTGATTGACCAACATGCCGCCCATGAACGGATCGGCTTTGAACGTTTGAAAAATCAATTGGCGCAGGGGAGTATTGAGCAGCAGGAGTTGTTATTTCCCGAAGTGATTGAACTCAATCTACGCGAAGACGCTGAATTGCAGGATTGCCGCGAGCGGTTTGAATCCATGGGATTTGTTCTGGAACCTTTTGGCGGAACAAGTTGGGCGGTGAAAGCGGTTCCTGCCTATATTGAGAAAAAAGACATTAAAACAATGGTTTGTGACATGCTGACTGATTTCAGTTCCGTTGGGTCCAGTGATATTTCCCAGCAGGCCATCGATGAGGTTCTGATCAAGATGGCCTGCCATGGTATGATTCGTGCAAATCAGACCTTGCAGTTGGATGAGATGGTCGCATTGCTCCATCAGCTTGATGATGTGGATTTTAACCGCCATTGCCCTCACGGCCGTCCGGTCATGCAGCGTTTAACGCTGCATGACGTGGAAAAGATGTTCAGACGCGTATGAAAGATGGTGTACGGATTCCTCTTGTGGTGGTTACGGGCCCCACGGCGTCAGGGAAAACCGACCTTGCGGTCCACATTGCCCGGCGCTTTCCAGCCGAAGTGATCTCGGCGGATTCGCGTCAGGTGTATCGTTATATGGATATCGGTACGGCCAAAGCGATGGCGGAGGAACAGCAGGCGGTGCGTCATCATTTGATTGACGTGGTTGACCCTGATGAAAAATTTAGCGTGGCTAATTTCTCCGATCTGGCTCATGCGCGGATTAAAGAAATCCATCAGCGTGGTCATTTGCCTCTTGTTGTTGGTGGCACAGGTCTGTATATTCGTGCCCTCACTGATGGCTTGCTGGATTTGCCCGGTGAAAATGAAGCGTTACGCCGCGAGTTTCTGGACGAAGAAGCCCTTTGCGCCGGGACACTGTATCACCGTCTGCAGGGGTGTGATCCTCAGATGGCTCAACGGCTGCATCCCAACGATGTGACACGGATTGTTCGGGCTCTGGAAGTTTTTGAATTGACGGGGACACCTCTGTCGCAGTGGCAATTGGAGCATGGTTTCAAAGAGCAGCCTTACCGGGTGCTCAAAGTAGCCGTTGGTATGGACCGGGCAGAGCTGTATGATCGGATCAACCGGCGTGTAATGCTGATGATGGATCAGGGGTTGGTGGTGGAAACACGACAGTTACTTGATCGTGGTTATTCGCCGCAACTGAAGTCGATGCGTACCATTGGCTATGAGCAGGCGGTGCGTTATGTGCAAAATGAACTGACGCGGGAGGCTGCGATTGCTGACATTCAGCAGGAAACCCGTCGTTATGCTAAGCGGCAACTGACATGGTTTCGTAAAGATAAGTCGATTATTTGGGTTGATTACGATAGTAGGTTGATAGATCTCAGACAGAA
>NZ_AAEW02000033.1 GCF_000167355.1 Desulfuromonas acetoxidans DSM 684 | reverse complement strand
CTTTTTCCAAATATCTTTTTTCATTTAATCCTCACAGTCATGAACACATGGAAAGTTTTTATCAGCCGTTTTTCCCATAACTTGGCGCCCTTGTCAAGTTATGCGGAATGTGTATTGTATACAGTTTTATGGTCAATTCACCGCCGAGAGTCCTCAGGAGGTGGCAAAAATGGGAAGATCAATAACCGGAATCAACCGGCATTTTTCAGCCCGAGCCAGTAGCTCCTGTACGGCGGCAATTCCCTCGTCGCCCAGATTGACGGAGAATTCATTGACGTACAGCTGGATGTGCTCATGGGTGACGGAATCGGAAAGTTCCTGAGCGTGTTGGCGGATATACTCCGCCGCTTTTTCAGGGTGGGCCTGAGCGTAACGCACGCTTTCGGCCAAAGCCTGATCAACCTGTTGGATGAGGCGAACTGGCAGGCTGCGTTTGGCGAGAATCCCGCCCAGTGGAATCGGCAAACCGGTCAGTTGTTCCCACCAGGCGCCGAGATCCAATAATTGATGCAGGCCATGCTCCGCAAAAGTGAAGCGAGATTCGTGAATGATCACACCGGCGGCGGCTTCGTTGCGCTCCAGAGCCGGCATGATCTGATCAAACGGCAGTACGCGAATTTCGCTGAATTTCTGGTCGTAAAGTTGCAGTAGCAGGTTGGCGGTGGTCAACTCGCCGGGAATCAAAATGGGTTTGTCGTGCAGATCCTTCATCGTCATAGGTTGCGTAGCAACCACCAGTGGTCCACACCCGCGCCCCAGAGCGCCACCCGAGTGAAGCAGAACATAGTCGCGGCGCAGATGACCGAAGGCGTGATAAGAGATCTTAGTCAGATCGAGTTGTGTTTTCAAGGCCAGACGGTTGAGGGTTTCTACATCCTCAAGGCGTTCGTGAAAGGTGACGCCGGGACAAGGCACCAGACCATGAATCAGAGCGTTGAAAATAAACGTATCGTTGGGGCAGGGGGAGTAGCCTAAAGTTAATTCAGTCATGAGAACAATCCACTAAAGAGACCCTGGTCAACCAGGGATAAAAAAGCCTTTTGGGCATTGGTCATCGCCAGTGGCAAGTCCCAGCGCGAGAGATCACGCTGTTCAACAAAGTTGGAAACACTGCGTAGCTCCAAAAAACGGGTCTGAGTGAGTAGACAGTGATGGGCTGCCGCTGCTCCCTCCATGTTTTCAATGATGGCGTGGGTCTGTTGCTGGCGCTGGTGGCTGAGTTCGTTGGTGCCGCTGCAGGTGGACACGGTGGAGAACGGACCGCTCACACAGCGAGTTGATTCGCTGTTAAGGCGCTGACACGCCTGCTCAGCCAGTGGTTGATCAACGGGAAAGCGGTTGAAATAAGGTGTTGTTGGTGTGTCGGCTAATGGCAACTTGAGGTCCGCCATGTTGAGGAATCCCTCTGGCGTCATAACGCCCTCATCGGCGTAGATCTCTTCACTGGCAATGGCCAGATCGCCCAGTTGCAGTCCACAGTCGGGAAAGGCACCGCCGCAGCCGATCATTACAACTAACGCTGGCTGCAATTGCTGAATCAGCAGCGCGGTTGTCGCTGCTGTATTGGCTTTGCCAATGCCGCAGGTGGCGATCACCAGATTGAGGTGACCCATCGCGCCGCTGGTCAGGTTGATGTGTGCACAACGGTGCTGTTGTGGCGCTGTGAGGCGTTGGCGCAGCAGGGTGTTTTCCTGATCAACAGCGGTAACAAGGACAATCATGAGTGATGGGAATACCAGCCTCGGCGGATCAGGTCGCGTCGAAGCATGGAGCCGTGGTTGCGCACGACACCACAATGCCAGAAACGCTGCTGACGGCCTGTGTCGCTGCTTGATTCCGTTGCCATCTGTTTGGAGGTTTCAATCAACTGGCAGCGGAACAGGGCATCTGCTTCGGCAATAAAACGCAGCAGTTTTTCACCGGTGTCAGTCGAACTCTGATCAATGACCCGATCGATGATGTCGCGGATTTTCAGGCCCTGGCGGTAGTCATCGAGGGTGCCGTTGAAACCTTGACAACATTCATTGACAAAGTCTTTCCAGTCGAGCAACAGGTTGATGAACTCTTCATCGCCATTCCAGTTGAGATCGGGCTGGCAACTGAGAAAGGTTTCAATGGAATCCTGTTCTTTACAGGACAGGAAAAAATCATCGCTGCTGGTGGTTGGTTGCATGTCAAACAGTTCGACCAGTTCACCGCAGAAGGTGATGTAGTCGAGCTGGCGACTGTCAAATCCGCTGAGGTCGGCAGGGAGCTGGGGCTCTGTTAAGCTGACCAGTGACAGGTGATCGTGGGCGAAATCCGCCGGGAACAGAAGTTCTTTGCGGTAGTGCAGGCCGTGATGCGCCAGAATGTTCATGGTGCGGATGTGGTTGGCCGTAAAGCAGGTAAAGGCTTTCTCTTCCGAGTAGAACAGTTCGGCGCCGAGGCGGCTGTTGGCCAGACCGAAGCCGACAAAACCGTCGTGGATAAGCCGTGACAGATAGGGCTCAATCAGGGTGAGAATATCTTCTGTCGGCATGTAAGGCGAATAGAACACCGTCGGTTCGACGGGTGTGTCATTTTGTGCCAGGGTGACTTTGTCTGGATAGTATTCGAGAACAAAGAAGCTCTCTTCGGAAACCAGAGCGGCGCAATCGTGGATCAACTGGGGCAGGGTGTTGCTGTCGGTCAGAACGGCAAAGCGAAAAGCGTCCTTACACTCCTCCAGAGGGGAATAGCAGAAGCCCTGATGAAGCTGGAAGTCGGGGCGGCAGCGTTCTGAGGTCCAGACGGATAAGCCGCACGGCTGACTGAAAGGCAAGGTGATCACGTTGGCATCTCCGAAAGAAAAAAGATTCGCGCTGTGCGACAGGTCACACAGATCCCAGAATAGAATAACCATCACCTCGAAGTCAACACGGTAACGGCTTGATTCCGGGGCAAAATGTTGCCGGGACCATCAATGACGACGAAAACGCTCCAAGAGCCGCCTTGAAGCCGCTCCCGGTGTGGTGTGACCATTGAGAACCGATTGCTCGACCTGGTCCAGCAAAGGCTGCACGCGGCGGTCGTGGATGAAGAGATCTTTGAGGTCGTCGAGAAGCAGGGCCCACATCCAGTCACGCGCCTGCTGGCGGCGTTTGTCGTCAAATTCACCACAGCTCTCCATGGTGCTGCGATAGGTTTCGAGCATCTCCCAGACCGTGTCGATCCCTTTATGGTGCAGGGCGCTGCAGGTGTGGACCGGTACCGACCAGTGGCTGCTGCGCGGACGAAGGATGTGCAGGGCATTGATGTACTGCTGTTTGGCCAGGTTGGCGCGGGCAATGTTGTCACCATCTGCCTTGTTGATGACAATGGCGTCGGCAATCTCCATCACACCTTTTTTAATGCCCTGCAGCTCGTCACCGGCACCGGACAGTTGCAGCAGCAGGAAAAAATCAACCATGGAGGCGACAGTGGTTTCCGATTGGCCGACACCGACGGTTTCGACAATGATCACGTCATAACCGGCGGCTTCACACAGCAACATGGTCTCACGGGTTTTGCGGGCTACGCCACCGAGTGAGTCACCTGAGGGCGATGGGCGGATAAAGGCATTGGCGTCGCGGGCCAGGTCTTCCATGCGGGTTTTATCGCCAAGGATGCTGCCACCGGACAGTTGCGAGCTGGGGTCGACGGCCAGTACGGCCACTTTATGCCCTTGTCCGGTCAGATAGAGCCCGAAGGCCTCAATAAAGGTGCTCTTGCCGGCTCCGGGGACACCGGAGATGCCAATGCGAAGACTGTTGCCGGTGTCGGGAAGCAGGTTTTCCAGAAGCTGTGCACCCTGTTCGATATGTTCGGGTTTGCGGCTTTCGATCAGGGTGATCCCCTTGGCCAGAGAGCGTAGCTGCCCCTGGCGGATGCCGTTGGCCAGTTGTTCGAGAGTCATGGGCAACCTTTTAACGCAAATGAAGTGGGGTTGTTGGTGTTCAAGAGACGGTCCGGGGTTGTCAAAACCCCGGACCGTAGAGGGACAGTTTAACGTTTTTCGATGATCGCGGCCAGTGTTTCGCGGGCCGATTTGGTGATTGTCGTGCCGGGGCCGAAGATGCGCGCTGCACCGGAAGCGTACAGCTCATCGTAGTCCTGACGCGGAATAACACCACCACAAACGATAACAATATCTTCGGCGCCGAGCTTTTTCAACTCAGCCGCGAGTTGCGGCACCAGGGTCTTGTGACCGGCCGCCAGGCTGGAAACACCGACAACGTGCACGTCGTTTTCCACCGCCATCTTGGCGGCTTCTTCCGGAGTCTGGAACAGCGGACCGACATCGACGTCAAAGCCAGCATCAGCGTAAGCGCTGGCCACGACTTTGGCGCCGCGGTCATGGCCGTCCTGACCCATCTTGGCGACAAGAATACGCGGGCGACGACCTTCCTGCTCGGCAAAGTCGGCCACCATCTTTTTCACTTCGCTAAATTCCTCGTCTTGATCACACACGGACGCGTAAGCTCCTGATACCAGTTTGATTTCGGCTTTGTGACGGCCAAAGACCTTTTCCATGGCGTCGGAAATTTCGCCGACCGATGCCCGCAGACGCGCGGCATTGACACACAGGCCTAGGAGGTTTTCTTCACCACTTTCGCAGGCTTTAGTGATGGCGTCAAGTGCGGCCTGGCAGGCGTCGTTGTCGCGCTCGGCACGCATTTTCTTGAGGCGGGCGATTTGAGATTCGCGGACTGCCGTATTGTCGATGTCGAGAACCTCGATGGGGTCTTCTTCGGCCAACTTGTATTTATTGACACCGACAATCACATCGCGGCCACTATCGATGGACGCTTGCTTTTTCGCGGCGGATTCTTCAATGCGCAGTTTGGGCATGCCTGATTCAATGGCTTTGGTCATGCCACCCAGCTCATCAATCTCGTTAAGGATGGTGCGTGCTTCCTTGATCAGTTCAGCGGTCATCGACTCGACGTAGTAAGAGCCGGCCAGGGGATCAACCACGTTGGTGATGCCGGTCTCTTCCTGAATAACCAGCTGGGTGTTACGGGCGATGCGCGCCGAATGATCTGTTGGCAGGGCAATGGCTTCATCCAGAGCATTGGTGTGCAGCGATTGGGTGCCACCGAGAACCGCGGCCATCGCTTCGATGGTGGTGCGGATGACGTTGTTGTAAGGATCCTGTTCCGTGAGACTCCAACCCGAGGTCTGGCAGTGGGTGCGCAGCGCCTTTGATTTGGGGTTCTTCGGATTGAACTGATCCATCAGCTCGGCCCACAGGTAGCGGGCAGCACGCAATTTGGACGCTTCCATGAAGAAGTTCATGCCGATGGCGAAGAAGAACGATAGCCGTGGGGCAAAGGCGTCAACGTCCAGCCCTTTGGCCAGCGCCGCTTTGACGTATTCCAGGCCGTCGGCCAGGGTGAAGGCCAGCTCCAGTGCGTTGTTGGCACCCGCTTCCTGAATATGGTAACCGGAGATGGAGATGGAGTTGAACTTTGGCATGTAGCTGCTGGTGTACTCAATGATATCGGAAATGATCCGCATTGAGGGCTCCGGCGGGTAAATGTAGGTGTTGCGCACCATGAACTCTTTGAGGATGTCGTTCTGGATCGTACCGGCCAGTTTGTCCTGGCTGACGCCCTGCTCCTCAGCAGCAACAATGTAGTTGGCCATGATCGGCAGCACGGCACCGTTCATGGTCATGGAGACGGAAACCTTGTCGAGGGGGATCTCATCAAAAAGGATCTTCATGTCCTCGACCGAGTCGATAGCGACACCGGCTTTGCCGACATCGCCAACCACGCGGGGATGATCTGAGTCGTAGCCGCGATGGGTGGCCAGGTCAAAAGCAACGGAAAGGCCTTGCTGACCGGCGGCCAAGTTGCGCTTGTAAAACGCATTGGACTCTTCGGCGGTGGAAAAACCGGCGTACTGACGTACTGTCCAGGGGCGGCCGGCATACATAGTGGCCACCGGTCCGCGCAGGAACGGCGGCAGGCCAGGCAAAGTGCCGAGGTGCTCCAGGTTTTCCGTGTCTGAGGCCGTGTAGAGAGGCTTGACGGTGATTCCCTCGGGGGTGTCCCATTTAAAGCCCGACAAGTCGTCGGTCTTCTTCTCTTTTTTGGCCTTGGCTTCCCAGTCGGCCATAGTGGGTCTGTTCGACATGTGTTGTCCTTTCACAAGCAATAAATATAAAAAACGAAAGCCGTCAGGATTCGATACCGATGCGGGCAGGTTGCCCGGCGTCGTAATAGTGTTTGATGTCTTTCATTTCGGTGACCAGGTCTGCCGCATCAATTAAGGCTTGAGGGGCATTGCGACCGGTGAGTACCAGCTCCGTTGTTGCTGCGCGTGTTGCGATCAGCTCCAGGATCTGTTCCAGGCGGATCAGGCGAAAGCCCAGCGCGTTGACCAGTTCGTCGAGGATGAGGAGATCGTAGTCGTCGCTGCGTGCCAGTTCAACTGCTCGACAAAAGGCCTGTTGAGCCAGTTCAATATCCTCTTCAGCGGGGTTGGTGAAGGATACAAAGCCGCTGCGGCCAACCTGCTCGACGCTCCAGTTCGGCCCCATCTTTTTACCGCTGGTCATTTCGCCATAGTCGGAATCGAGTTTCATGAAGTGCATAATATGCACCCGCAAACCCCGGCCCACTGCACGAAACGCCAGGCCCAGCGCGGCGGTTGTCTTGCCTTTGCCGTTGCCGGTGTAGATCTGAACCAGTCCTTTTTTTAGTTGGTTGGCCATCAATGACGGTCCCTGCGATGCTGACGCAAAGCGATAAACGCTTTTGCTCGGTCTGATGTGGTGTTGCCTGTGCCGGTGGCGATGAACCAATACATGGTTTAATCTCTGCCGGTTGTAAACCGCATCGATGTTTTTAAAAGCGACTTAACCTGTTTTGACAAACAGAGGTTTACTCAATAAAATGCTTTTTTAAAGGAGCTAAAAAAATTTAGCAAGCTGAAATATATCAGCGGCCAAACAAGCTTGTCAAGAAAGATGGCGGTGTCTATTGTGGCGGTTTTTAGCCACATTATGGTTCCTCAAACGTGGGTTTCTTCATGGATTTAAAGATTATTCTTTATTTTTGTGGCAGCGGAGGCGAAAATAAGCCAACAGAATTTCCTTAAATGGCGGGCTTAACTAAAATAATTTTTGTATACATAAAAAAGATTTAACGACACTTTAAGTTGTTGGAAAAACGGGATTAATCCTGCTAAGCTTTTGATTTAAGGCATTTATTTTCAATAAATGTTTTTATTTTTGATAAACAATTGGGTTGACAATTTCCGCCACATGTTTTATATCGGGCGTGGAAATAGAACTGTTTTTTATTTTTTGGAGAACGTCTTGGAATACAATATCGGGGCAAAAATAAAGGAGCTGCGTAAAGCACGAAAGTTGACCTTGCAGGCGGTGGCGACGGAAACGGGTTTTTCTCCGGCGCTGATTTCACAAATTGAGAACAATAATGTTTCACCGCCGATTGCCACCTTGTCCAAGTTGGCGCGTTTCTTTGACGTAAAAATCAGTCATTTCTTTGAAGAGGAGGAAGAAGTTCGCCGCTACGAAGTTGTGCGAACGGTAGACCGGCGTGTTGTCAGTCGGGTTATCTCCAAGGCGGGCAAGGGGCATGGCTATACGTATGAAGCCTTGTCTGTGCATAAGTTAAATAAAAAAATGGAGCCGTTCGTTGTCACTGTGTCGGAACGCAGTGATGATGAAACCATGTACAACCATGATGGTGAAGAGTTTCTGTTGATATTAAATGGCACGGCTGAGGTTTTGCTTGATGATGAACGGATCAAGCTGGAAGCAGGGGATGCGGTCTATTTTGATTCCTCCATGCGCCACAGGTTGTTGTCGTATGATGGCGAAGAGGTTCAAGTCCTGGCCATTGTTACTCGTTAGCACGCTGGATTCACAGCGAAGATTCATAAAAGAATGAATAACTCTGCCTGGCTGTGCACTGTTCAGGAGCGGCCGGGCACTGTTGTCTATACGGTTCACGTTACGTTGATCATATATGGGGTCAGCTACAGAGGAGGGCTCTCTGTTCTGACACGTACCACTTAAAACAGTAAAGGGATGACGACTATGTCAAACAAGGTGTGCAAACCAACGCTGAAAAATCCTCTCGCTCCGCAAGAGAACGTTGAATTCACCATCCCCGGCGAAATTGCCGGTACCAAGGGTGGCTATGAAGAGGTCATGCAGGAAGGCCATGACCTGATTCAACGTCCTGTGAAATCGGTTGCGGTCAGTCAGATTGAAAAGCAACATTTCAAGAAACGTATGACCGTCTGGGAACGGATCAAGGTTCTGACAGAAGATGAGCCGAACATTCTGTTTCAAAACTGGGGTAAAAACCTGGATGGTGCCTCTCTGGTCACCGGCATTCTCAACATTGGCGGCCGTGATGTGGCGGTCTATGGTCATGATTTCACGGTTCGTGCCGGTTCCATTGACGCAACCAACGGCAGCAAGCTGGCCAAGTTGTTTACCATGGCCGGTGAAAAAGGGATTCCGGTCATTGGTATGAACGACTCGGCCGGTGCGTTTGTTCCTGCTGGGGTTGGTGGCTTGGACGGCTACGCTGAAGCGTTTACCGCTTTGCGCAAAATCAGTGGTGTGGTGCCGAGTATCATGTGCATGTTCGGCTTCAACGCCGGCGGTGGTAGCTATCTGCCCCGTCAGGGCAGCTTCGTTATCCAGCCGGAAGATACGTTCTTTGGTTTGACTGGTCCGGGAGTTGTTAAGTCGGTTCTTGGTGAGGATGTTACACCGGAAGATCTCGGTGGTCCCAAAGTTCATGGTGCAACCGGCGTGGCTGACTTGACGGTCAGCGATGAAACTGCAGCGTTACGTCTGGCTAAAATGCTGCTCAGCTACATCCCGGACAACAACAGTGTCATGGCTCCCTTCCTCGAGACCAGTGATCCGCTGAATCGTAAGACCTGGGAGATCAACACCCTGCTGAAAAAAGCCTTTAACTCACCGACCGGATTCAATACTCCGGTAGATGTTTCCATTATCATTCAACAGATCTGCGACCACGGTGATTACTTTGAACTGCAGCCGAAACGGGCTCGCGAAGTAGTGACGGCATTCGGTCGTCTCGGCGGTAACGTTGTTGGTTTCTGCGCTAACAACAGTGCCGTGGCATCCGGTCAGATTGACTGTGACTCAGCGGTGAAAATTGCCCGCTTTGTCCGCTTCTGTAATATCTACAATATTCCCATCATCTTTATCGAGGACACCACCGGCTTCCTGCCCGGTCGCGATCAGGAAGCGCGTGGTATTGTTCAGGCGGGCCGTTCCATGCTCGACTCCATCGTTGATGTGCGTACCCCGCGTATTCTGCTGATTTTGCGTAACGCGTACGGTGGTGCCTATGCCTCCTATAACAACTATCCCACCGGTGCAGACCTGGTGCTGGCACTGCCGACCACCCGTCTGGCGGTTATGGGTCCGGCGGGTAAAGAGTTTGTTTATAAAAATGAACTGCGTAAGCTGCGTGGCGCTGTTAAGGGCATGATCGTCCAAGGCACTACCGACCGTGTCGCTGCCGGCATGGATGGTGACGATGCCAAGAAGGATGCTGAGCGCGAAGTGGCTGAATGGCTGAAAGTGGAAGAGGCAAAACTCAATACCCGTTACGAAAAAGAGCTGATGAACCCGAAAGAGGGTCTGTCGCTGGGCTCCATCTCGTCGATTGTTATGCCGACGGATCTGCGCGAAGTTCTGGCCAAGAACATGAACTTCTTCCTGCGCCATTACAAGCCCGGTCCTATGCAGTCGGTTCAACGCGAATTCCATTAATTTCCTTGGAGTCGCCAGACTGCTGTTGACGAGCATCGTTGTAATTAACCCCCATGGAAGTGGAGATGAAGCCCATGGCCTATAATATTGAGAACTACCTGAACAATCCATTGATTCACCGTGACCGCCGCTTGAGCCAGTCGCCTTCGGCGTGGGTGCGGTCGTTTTCCTGCGAAGAACTCAAGCCTCTGATTGTCTGCCGCGGTCCGATCCGTAAAGAAGCGATGGACGTGTATGACGAGATGGGCATTACCCATTACGGGATTCTGTTGTCTGAGAAGGACTCAATCGTTTATCCCAATGCCCTGTCGCCGGAACTGCGCAAGCTGACCGATAATAGCCGTGTTCACCGTGTACCCGATTATTCCGGGGCCTCCAAGGAGGAGCGTGTTGAGCGGATTGGTCAGATCATCGGCATTGCCAAGGACAACGGATACAATGCGATTTTTGCCGGTTACGGTTTCATGGCGGAAGATGATGAATTTGTCGCCGCAATCGAAGAGGCCGGCCTGAACTTTATCGGTCCTTGCTCCGGCACCCAGCGTGCTGCAGGTAAAAAAGACGAAGCCAAGCGGACTGCGCTTCAGGTTAATGTTTCGGTTACTCCGGGTATTGACAATGTGACTGCGCGGACGCTGGTGAAAAATTATTCCACGCGTGACAGCTTGGTCTCTCTGGCGAAGTCCAAGGATCTGGCCTGTGATGAAAAGGTTCTGGCTGATGAAAGTCTGACCCTTGAGGCGCTGGCAGACCATATTCTGTTTGCTTCGTATGACAAGGGGATTGACCTTTTCACTGTTGAAGAGCTGTGTGCTCAGGTTCAAGCCGAATGTGCTGAGATGTTCAAAAACTATCCCGGTGCGCGTATCCGCCTCAAAGCCATTGGCGGCGGCGGTGGTAAAGGCCAACGGATTCTCGGCGCATCGTTGCTGGTCACCAAAGAGCCGACTCAGGAACAGATCGATGCGGCCGCAGCGGATGCTCCGAGCTTGGTCCGCGAAATCCTCAGCGAAGTTAAGGCCAACGGTGTTGGCGACAATAAAAACGTGCTTATCGAGCTCAACATCGAGCAAACCCGCCACAATGAGATTCAGTTGTTGGGTAACGGTGAGTGGTGTATCGCTCTGGGCGGTCGCGATTGCTCTTTGCAGATGCATGAACAGAAGTTGCTGGAGATCTCCGTCACTCAGGAAGCTTTGGCAACGGAAATTGATAAGGCGAAGAAGGCGTCTCTCGATGCTCAGGCTAAAGCGTTGGAATCCGACTTGACTGTCCTTAAGCGGATGGAGGAGGAATCGGAGCGTTTTGGTCAAGCAGTAGGGCTTGATTCCGCATCGACCTTTGAGTGTATTGTTGATGGCGAGCGTCACTACTTCATGGAAGTGAACACCCGGATTCAGGTTGAGCACCGAGTGACTGAACTGGTGTACAGCCTCAAATTCACCAACCCGGATGATGAGAACGATTTCTTCATCGTCGAATCATTGGTTGAAGCCATGGCGCTGTTGGCCATGCACAAAGAACGTCTGCCGCGTCCTGAGCGTCTGCTGCGTTTCGGTGCGGCTGCCGAGGCACGTCTCAATGCCACAGACGATTCTCTGTCTCCGGCCGCCGGCGGCATGATCAATTACTGGTCGGCACCGATCGATGGTGAGATTCGTGATGATCAGGGCATTTGTCTGGCCAACCCGGATAGCGGTCACTTTATGAAATATAAGGTTGCCGGTGCTTATGATTCCAACCTTGCGCTGCTGCTGACCAAGGGCGAAGATCGTGAGCAGAGTTACAACCATCTGTCCCGCGTATTGCGCAGTACCACATTGCGTGGTACGGATCTGGCCACCAACTTGGAATTCCATGACGGTCTGGTGAACTGGTTCTTGGCCAATAATGTTATGGCCAAGCCGACCACCCGTTTTGTTGTCCCCTACTTGACCATGGTTGGGAAGCTGAAGGAGGAAGCCAACAAGGTTGATGTGGTTTATGCCTTTGTTAAGATGAAAAAGCACTTCATCAAGATGTACGGAGACGATCCTGATGTGGGTAAAGCCGTTTCCGAAGCATTGGATCGCAAAGGCACACTGCTGACCCGTCCGATGGAGCGGTTACTTGCTGATCCGCATCTGCTGTCTGGTTGGCTGAGCTGGAACAAGAAGAACTTTAAGTTTCAAGATGGCAAGGTTGTGTGGAAGCGTAACCCTCTCGGCGTGTTGTGTGAGACCTATGAATATCTGCACATGGCCTGGGATCCGAAAAAGCCGGCTGCTGAGGTGATCTGGTCGCACGATCATGAATTGCTTGAAAATGCCCTGACGTTCTATCGTGAGCTGCGCACCAAGTTGGGTCTTGGTATTGAGCAGTTTGTTGAGCTCAACGACATCATCCAGAAAGATGAGCCGCAACTGGGTTACGATGAAGAGATGTGGAAACAGATTCAGTCGGCCCACTTTGGCTTCGAAATCGGCAACGAGTTGCTCGGTCTTCTATTTATGATTGCTGAGAAAACCGGATTCTACGAGTTGCGTGTTGAGGATGATCTGGAAGTGGTTATTCCCGAGTATCTGCATGATCCGGAGCTGCAGGCAGCCATGAAAAAAGTTCTGGTACCGCCTCCGGCAACCAAAGAAGATGAAGTCGTTACCCCGGGTGGTGGCATGTACTATGCCCAGGAAGCGCCGGGAATGCCGCCTTTCGTTACCGAGGGGATGCATTTCGAAAAAGGTCAGCCGTTGTTTATTCTTGAAGTCATGAAGATGTTCAACAAGATCCCGGCACCCTTCTCAGGGACGATTGACGAAATTTTGATTGACGGTGGTGATGGCACGATCGTGGCCAAAGGACAGCCGATTTTCAAGGTAACACCTGATGAGAAATTTGTTGATGTGGATCCGAAAGAATTTGAACGTCTGCGTCAAGAAACAACAGCGGAGTTCCTGTCGACCGTTCTGTAAGGTGTTTCATCACAGATAAAACAAAGAAGCCCTGCTGTTAAGGCAGGGCTTCTTTGTCTGGGGCTCGCTTGTTTTGGGTGCGCGGAACGGGGCTTCCGATTTTCAGGACATAGCCTGAATTACAGAGCACGGGCGCAGTCAAAATCGTCGTTCTCAACAGGCTCGGTTTCAGACTCGAGAAACGATTGTTGCTGTGTGTCGACGACGATTTTACTCAAGCCGCGGTTGATGGACCAGATGGTTCCACACATACTGCACTCAACAATTTCCTCGGAAAATCCTTCAGAGCGCAGTCCGAGTCCGCAGTCATTGTGGTGGTTGCATACGGGACACTTCATACTGTAAACCTTTCCATGTCGATTGAATGTTGGCTGAAAAATTTCGTAGAGTATAAAGAAGAATTTTTTTATTACAAGTAAAAATAGCAAAAAAGATGTGGCAAAACAGCAGGTTAGCGTGCTGTTAGTGTTTTGCGCAGTAGACCGTGGGTTGTAATCTGCATTATCGTCCAGGCAATGCAAGTGGCTGTATACGAAAAATAAATTGCTTTAACTTGCTGCTTTTATGTGTATTTTAAGAAAATAAATCACCATTCTAAAATTTTACCTAAAGTAAAATTGCATACAGCGTGCTGTGTTGTTTTATGGGGGTTTTAACCGTCTTTTTGGGAAAGTTGTTAGAGAAAGAAAAACACAATGATGCAAGCCCCTTCAGGATTACCGACGGGGTGTGGTTCTAACCTGAAACTAACCGGGAGTTTACACGATGGTAAAGAAAATCAATCACATTGGCGTCGCTGTTAAAAGCATTGAAGAGGCAGCTCCGCTCTATCGCGAAGTTTACGGCATGAAGGATGAGGGCGTTGAAGTTGTTGCGGAGCAAAAGGTGAAGGTTGCCTTCTTTGCCGTGGGCGAAAGCCGTATTGAGCTGCTCGAACCGACCAGTGATGATTCTCCGGTCGCTCGATTTATGGAGAAAAATGGGCCTGGTATTCATCATGTGGCGTATGAGGTGGAAGATGTCGAAGCGGAGTTGGCCAAGCTCTCAGACCTCGGGATTCGTCTCATTGATACGGTGCCGCGCTGCGGCGCGCATGAAACCAAAATTGCTTTTCTGCATCCCAAAAGCAGTGGCGGTATTTTAACAGAATTGTGTCAGGTCAATCACTGATCGTGTAGAAGACAAAATGAGTTTCTGACTGTCTGTCTGGCGTGAAGTGGTTGATTGAACCAGGCCAGGCACCGGCTTTAACAGGTAAAGTCGGGTTCCAGTTCGTGGAAAGCAGGGCGCAAAGGCTGCTTTCTTAGAAAATGTGTGTAATTAACAGGAATGACAGGAGGAAACAAGGAATGAAAAGAGTCGTAACCGCGCTAGCGCTTATGCTGGCCATGGCCGCACCGGCCCTTGCTGTTGAGTTTGAATTTCACGGAGATCTGAAAACAGAATTCCGTATTAATTCAAATCAGTCCGCTTTTACCGGCGGTAAAGAGTTTGCTTCCAAGCTCGACCCGGATCAAACAAAGATCTATGATGGTGACGTCAACGATAGTTTTGCTTCATTTAAGTACCGCCTCTGGACTGAGATTGCCAGCGATGACGGTGCTGTTAAAGGTGTTTATGCCATTGAAATTGGCGGTACTCATTTTGGTGATGATGAAAAAGGTGGTTCTTTTTCGGGTGATGGCAAGACAGTTGAAACGCGCTGGGCTTACACTGATTTCGCTCTGGCCGATGGCCGTATGAAAGTAGGTCTGCAGCCGGTTAAAGTAAACCAGTTCTTCTGGGGTGAAACTGCTACCGGTATTGACTACAAAGTGGGCAACTTTGAAGCTGCCTGGTTCCGTGGTTACGAAATGGGTGATACGGACAGTAATGCTGAAGACCTGGATGCGTTTTATCTGCGTTACAACATCAAGCCAGCTGAAGATGTAAAAATCGGTCTGTTCGGTGTATGGCAAACCAGCGATGCGAGCGGTGAGCTTGACAGCATAGATGATCTGACTTGGAAAGTTAAGAAATTGGCCGGTTATGACCTCGACCTGTACACCTTTGGTATCGACGGTGGCATGAAGACCGGTGCTTTCTTTGCGAACTGGGATCTGATGTATCAAACAGGCGATTTCATGGAAGAGGGTGATTTCGGTGGTTACTTCGCTCACGTTGATCTCGGCACCAAACTGGGCAACGGCAAGCTGACTTATACCTTCTGGTATGCGTCCGGCGACGACGATCGTGATGATACTGATCTCGATGCCTTTATCGCGACTGACGTAGATATTAAAGCTGACTACTCTTCAGTTGTTCTGTTCCAGGGCCTCAACTCTGACCAGTACTTCTCTGCAGATCCTTACATCCAGGACAAGGGTTTCATGATCAACCGTATTGCTTATGATGCCAAGGCATCTGATAAGCTTAAGGTTGGTGCTGCTGCCATGTACATGATGACTGCTGAAGATATGGAATACACCGACGGTACTTACGACTATGCTGACGATTCCATCGGTTTTGAGATTGATGTCTACGCCAAGTATAAACTGTATAAAAGCCTCGAGCTGGCCCTGGCTGCCGGTTACCTGATGACCGACGACGCTCTGGACTTCTACGAAGAAGATCGTGACGGTTCTGCTGACGAAGATATCTACGTCATCACGTCACGCATTCGTTATAAGTTCTAGAAACACCTTTACAATTTAACGCTGAAACCTCGAAAAGCCGGACAGATGTCCGGCTTTTCTTGTTGTTTATACTTGATAAAAACCCTAGGGTATGGTACTGTTCACCAGTTTGGCATGCATAAAAGTGTTTTATTACGATAAATCACTGGTTAGGATTGTGTGGCTGATATTCAGTGGTAATATATCGGATTAAGTGAATTACAATGGCGTAAGTCACATGATTGGGCTCGTGGCGAGCCGAAGTAATTCGCAAAGCTTTAAAAAATGCAATACGTATCGTCGATCAGTGGGTAGCATTCTGGGGATAGGATATAGAACGAATGCTCGACTGAATTTTGCTGGGAGATGTGATCGGTCTTAAAAGACTCCTGACGGCAAAGGCTGCCGTTACTGCCATGGAGAAAGATCGCTCAGGTCTCTGGGGATATCCCATTTTTAGGAGGTTTTTTGATGAAAAAGGTTTTGCTAGCCTTGCTGGCGGTACTGATTTTTGCAGTGCCTGCCATGGCCATTGATTTCGCATTCCATGGCGATTTCAGTAATGAATTCCGTCTGTATTCAAACCAGGCCAACTTCTTCACCGGTGATTTCGGTGCGACCACAACTCGCGCTGCAGATGATCCTACAGATAGTGCTGAAATCGCTGATGACACCACAAGTGACAGTTTTGCCAGTGTCAAATATCGTCTTTGGACCGAAATTGCGACTGACGATGGTGCTGTAAAAGGTGTTTTTGCGGTAGAAATCGGTGGTATCCACTTTGGTGATAAGTCCCGTGGCGGCGGATTCTCCGGTGATGGCGTCAACGTCGAGACTCGCTGGGCTTACACGGATTTCGCTCTGGCAGGTGGCCGCTTGAAAGTTGGTTTGCAACCGGTAAAAATCAACAAGTTCTTCTGGACTGAAACGGCTACTGGCGTCAATTACAAGATTGGTAACTTCGAAGCTGCCTGGTACCGTGGTTATGAAGTGTACAACACGTCGGCTGACAGCAATGATTTCAAAGATCTGGATGCTCTTTACGTGCGTTATAATGTCAAGCCTGCCAACGATGTTAAAGTCGGCCTGTTTGGCGTTTGGGAAACCAGCGATGGTAACACGGTTAACGATGCTGGTTATGCTGCACCGACATCCAACTACGCTAAGAAACTGACCGGTTATGACCTTGATCTGTACACCTTGGGTGTCGATGGTGGTATGACTGCCGGTAACCTGTTTGCCAACTGGGACCTGATGTACCAAACCGGTGATCTGGCCGAAGAGTTTGATTTCGGTGGATACTTCGTCCACTTTGATGTTGGAACCAAAGTGGGTAAAGGCAAGCTGACGTATACTTTCTGGTATGCCTCCGGTGATGACGACAGCACAGATGGTGATCTGGATGCATTCATCGCCACTGACTGTGATACAAAAGGTAGCGATTCCTCAATCGTTCTGTTTGAAGGATACACTTCTGACAACTACTTCTCAGCGGTTCCCTATGTGCAGGACCAAGGTCTGGATCTCAACCGTATCGGTTATGACCACCAAATGTCTGATAAGCTGACTGTTGGGGCTGCAGCTCTTTATCTGAAGACCGCTGAAGATGTTTAATTTCCCCATCTACAGCGATGACCAAAATTGGTTTTTAAATCTGGATGCTTTATGCAGCCTATAAAATGTCCCATAAATCTTTAGCTGGCAATTTCAACCCCGGTTACTTTGCCCCCTAAAGAATGCTTTGGATTTTTTTCCAGGCTTAATAATGTTTGCCCCTCTCAAACTAATTATCTGTTTTTTTTTAACCCTCCAGAACTCGTTACCATAATTCTCAACAAGTTAAAATCCTGGTTGGGGA
>NZ_AAEW02000032.1 GCF_000167355.1 Desulfuromonas acetoxidans DSM 684 | reverse complement strand
CGTTGTGATCGAAATGATCGAACGCTTGAGTGAGAGGACAGCATGAGTAAAGAAATTTTATCTGGAAATGAAGCGATCGCCCGCGGGGCGTTTGAAGCCGGGGTCAAGGTGGCGGTGGCCTATCCGGGAACACCAAGTACCGAGATTCTGGAAAATACAGCCCATTACCCCTCCATAGATTCGTCCTGGGCACCGAACGAAAAGGTGGCCCTGGAAGTGGGGATCGGTTCCTGTTTTGGTGGGGCGCGCAGCCTGGTGACCATGAAGCATGTTGGGGTCAATGTGGCGGCTGATCCGCTGTTTACCTTGTCGTATACCGGTGTGCGCGGTGGTCTGGTACTTGTCGTGGCCGATGACCCTGAACTGCATTCATCTCAGGATGAGCAGGATAGCCGTCATTATGCCCGTGCTGCAAAAGTTCCGATGTTTGAACCGTCGGACAGCCAGGAAGCGCTCGATTATACGCGATTGGCCTTTGAAGCCAGTGAGCAGTTTGATACGCCAATGTTCCTGCGCACCACAACTCGTATCTCTCATTCCAAGTCCATTGTTGAAACGGGTGAGCCGGTAACGGGTCTGCCTGAACCGAGCCTTGAGCGTAATCCGCCCAAGCTTGTCATGTTGCCGGGCAACGCACGCAAGCGTCACGTGTTTGTTGAACAGCGGTTGCGGGACATGGCGGAATGGTCATGCAGTCAGGCGTTCAATCGTGTTGAAGAGCGTAGCAGCGACGTTGGTGTGATCACTGCCGGTATTGCCTATCAATATGCTCGTGAGGTGTTGCCCGATGCCTCAGTGCTCAAATTGGGTTTGGTTTATCCGTTGCCGACCCAACTGATCAAGGACTTTGCCAGTCGCTTTAAAACCCTGTATGTGATCGAAGAACTCGAACCGTTTCTCGAAGAGCAAATTCGTGCATTGGGAATTGACGTCATCGGTAAAGATCGTCTGCCCATTTGCGGTGAACTGACCCCGGGACGGGTACGCGAGTCTTTACTGACGGAAAAGCTGCAACCGGCTTATGAAACAAGTGTTGAACTGCCTAACCGGCCACCGAACATGTGTCCGGGGTGTCCGCACCGGGGTGTTTTTTATGCTTTGAACCGCCTTAAAGCGTTTGTTACCGGTGATATCGGTTGTTATACACTGGGCTTTATGCCGCCGTTGTCGGCCATGGACACCTGTGTCTGTATGGGCGCCAGTGTGGGTAATGCTTCCGGTCTGAATAAAGTTCTGAGCGGTCCGGACAAGCAGAAGGTTGTTGGTGTTATTGGTGATTCCACCTTCCTGCACACCGGCATCAACGGTTTGATGGACATGGTGTACAATGGTTCGACCGCGACACTGATCATTCTCGATAACCGTATTACCGCCATGACCGGTCGTCAGGAGAATCCGGCTTCCGGCTTTACGCTGGCGGGTGATCCCAGTGCCCGGGTGGATCTGGAGCAACTGTGTCGCAGTGTTGGTATTCGTTCGGTGCGTAAAGTCAATCCGTGGAACCTGGAAGAGACCCGTCAGGTGATCAAGGAAGAGATGGAACGCGAAGAACCCTCGGTTGTGATCACAGAAGCGCCTTGCATTCTGATCAAGCGTGATGTCGGTCAGCGTAAACCACCTTTGGTGATTGATCCGGATAAATGTACCGGCTGTAAAGCCTGTCTGAAAATCGGTTGTCCGGCGATTGAATGGCAGCCCGATGCCGGGGAACGTGGTAAAGCCTATGTTAACCAACTGTTGTGTGTTGGTTGCGGGATCTGTGATCAGTTGTGTAAGTTTGATGCCTATAGCGAGGTGACCAATGACTAAGGTAACCAATATTCTGTTGGCTGGTGTTGGTGGTCAGGGAACTCTGCTGGCCAGCGAGGTGTTGTCTGAAGTGTTGATGCTGGCAGGCTACGATGTCAAGAAGAATGAGATCCACGGCATGTCCCAGCGCGGTGGTAGTGTTTCTTCACATGTCCGGTTTGGAGAAAAGGTTTATTCGCCGATTATTCCGGAAGGAGAGACCGATATCCTGTTTGGATTTGAACTGCTGGAGACTTACCGTAACCTGCCGTTATTGAAAAAAGGCGGTGCGGTGATCACCAATAACCTGAAGGTGATGCCACCCTCGGTGGCGACCGGACAGGAACGTTATCCGGAAGGGCTTGAAGACCTGATTTGCCAACAGGTTGAAAAGTCTCTGGTCGTTGACGGCCTGGCTTTGGCCATGGCGGCCGGTAATCCGCGTACGGTTAATATTGCTTTACTTGGTGCTTTGTCGACAAAAATTGATGTGGCGCTGGATTTGTGGGAACAGGCGTTGCGCAAGATGGTTCCGGAAAAGTTTCTTGAGGAAAACCTGCGGGCGTTTGAGCTCGGTCGTCAGGCCGCCTGAATATAGACGTTAAATAAAGAGGTGACGCATGATCTGGAATGAAGATTTTGAGACATTACCGCGCGAGGCGATTGAAGCCCTGCAGTTGACTCGCTTGAAACAGACGGTTGAACGGGTTTATGCCATGGTGCCGTTTTATCGCGACAGTTTCAATAAGGCGGGCATCACTCCTGCGGATATCCGTTCTCTGGATGATTTGCAACATCTTCCGTTTACTCTCAAACAGGACATGCGCGACAACTACCCCTATGGTTTGTTTGCCGTGCCCCTGGACCAGATCGTGCGTATTCATGCATCCTCAGGCACCACCGGCAAGCCTACGGTGGTTGGATACACCAAGCGGGATATCGACACTTGGTCGGAGCTGATGGCTCGCTCCTTCATGGCCTCCGGCGCCAGTCGTGGTGATGTGATTCATAACGCCTACGGTTATGGCCTGTTTACCGGTGGTCTTGGTGCCCATTATGGGGCGGAACGCCTTGGTGCCTCGGTCATTCCCATGTCGGGAGGCAACACCAAGAAGCAGATCATGATCATGCAGGACTTTGGTTCGTCGGTGATCACCTGTACGCCATCTTACAGCCTGTATCTGGCCGAAGCGTTGGCTGACGAAGGGATTGATATCGCTGATTTGAAGTTGCGTGTCGGTATCCTCGGTGCTGAGCCGTGGAGTGAATCGATGCGAGGCGAAATTGAGGAGAAACTCGGTATCAAGGCCATCGATATTTATGGCCTGTCAGAGATTATGGGGCCAGGTGTCGGTATTGAATGTATTGAAGCTCAGCATGGCCTGCATATCTGGGAAGACCACTTCATTCCGGAAATCATTGATCCGGTCAGCGGTAAGGTTCTGCCTTATGGTGAAAAGGGTGAGTTGGTGCTGACGACCATCACCAAAGAGGGGATTCCACTGATCCGTTACCGGACACGTGATATCACCCGAATTATTTCTGAGCCTTGTATTTGCGGTCGTACCCATCTACGGATAGAGCGGCTCAGCGGCCGCAGCGACGATATGTTGATCATCCGTGGCGTCAATGTCTTCCCGTCGCAGATCGAAAGTGTTTTGTGCCGCATTGAAGGTGTGGCACCGCACTACCAGCTGATTGTTGATCGCGAGGAAAATTTGGATAGTCTTGAAGTGCAAGTGGAGGTCAATGAGCAGACCTTCTCCGATGAAGTGAAGCAGATGCAGGAACTCAGTGCCGTGATTCGCAAGGACATTAAAGATCTGCTCGGCATTACCTGTAAAGTACGCTTGGTTGAGCCTAAGACCATTGCCCGCAGCGAAGGTAAAGCCCAGCGGGTTATTGATCGTCGTCAGGGCTAATCTGTAATCCTGTTGAGGGAGAGTGCCAATGAAAGTAGAACAGATTTCCATTTTTATTGAGAACAAATCGGGTCGTTTGGCGGAAGTTACCCAGGCTTTGGGTGATAGTGGCGTGAATATTCGTGCTCTGTCTCTGGCGGACACTTCTGATTTTGGTATTTTACGACTCATCGTTGATAAAACGGATGTGGCTAAGCAGGCGTTGAAGGAGAAGGGCTTTACCGTCAATAAGACCGCTGTAGTCGCGGTTGAAGTGCCTGATCGGCCGACGGGGCTGGCTGGCATTCTCAAGGTGCTTGATAAGGGCGGTGTCAATGTTGAGTACATGTACGCCTTTGTTGAACGTTGTGGTGAAAATGCCGTGATCATTTTCCGCTTTGATGATCCGGAGGCCGCGATTACCGTTTTGACTGAAAATGGCGTGCGTGTTCTTGAAGGAGACCGCGTCTACACCATGTAATTGGACAGGATAATGCCCCTTACTGTAATGAAAAAAACAACTCAGATATGGGATCGCGAGCATGAATGTATGTCGCGTGATGAATTAGAGGCGCTGCAACTGCAACGACTGCAGCAGACTCTTGAGCGGGTCAACAGCCATGTTCCCTGTTATCAAAACAAGTTTGCCGCCCTGGGCTTGAATGTCTCGGACGTGCGCAGCTTGGAAGATCTTGCGAAATTGCCGTTTACCACCAAGGAGGATTTGCGGCTCAATTATCCCTACGGCATGTTTGCCGTGCCGATGCGCGAGGTGGTGCGGATTCACTCATCCTCGGGCACGACGGGTAAGCCGACAGTGGTTGGTTACACCCGCAACGATCTGAACACCTGGACCAATCTGGCGGCACGATTCATGACCGCTGCTGGAGTGACCCCGGATGACATTGTTCACATTGCCTTCGGCTATGGCTTGTTTACCGGAGCCTTTGGGCTGCATTACGGTGCCGAAGAGATCGGTGCCTCGGTGATTCCCATCTCCAGCGGTAATACCGATAAGCAGATCATGATCATGCAGGATTATCAGTCCAGTGCCTTGGTGTGTACGCCGTCCTATGCTCTAACTCTGGCTGACCGGATGGAGAAACAGGGTATTGATCCTCACCGCCTCTCCCTTAAGGTTGGACTGTTCGGTGGTGAGCCGTGGAGTGAGGAGATGCGCCGTGAAATCGAGAAGCGGCTGGGCGTTATCGCAACGGATAACTATGGTCTTTCTGAAGTGATGGGGCCGGGCGTTGCCGGTGAATGTCAGCATCAATGCGGTATGCACATCTTTGAAGATCATTTTATTGCAGAAATCATCAATCCGGAAACCGGCGAAGTGCTGCCGCGCGGCGCTGTCGGCGAACTGGTTCTAACCAGTATCACCAAAGAAGCGTTTCCGATTATCCGTTATCGCACACGGGACATCACACAGTTATCATATGAAGCCTGTGCCTGTGGTCGTACCCACGTGCGTATGGCAAAAACCATGGGACGCTCGGATGATATGCTGATCATCAAGGGTGTTAACGTCTTCCCGACTCAGATCGAAGAAGTGTTGTTCCAGGTCGATGGCTGTGAGCCACATTACCAGCTGGTTGTTGATCGTGTCGGCACCATGGATACGCTGGAAGTGCAGGTGGAAGTCAACGAGCGAATTTTCTTTGATGAGATGCGAAAGCAGCGGGCGTTTGTCGAGCAATTAGAGAAACGATTGTTGTCGATGCTCGGAGTGGGAGCTAAAGTGAAACTGGTTGAACCGTCGAGCATGCCGCGTCATGAGGGTAAGGCCAATCGTGTTATTGACCGGCGCGGTGTCTGATAGAAAAAATCGAATAATTTCTCTTGACTTGACCAGCCAAATACTGGACAATCCGCATCGTTATTTGTCGGGGCGTAGCGCAGCCTGGTAGCGCACATGCATGGGGTGCATGGGGTCGGAGGTTCAAATCCTCTCGCCCCGACCAAACACGACGACTGAGCACTCAGGATATCTCCTGAGTGCTTTTTTGTTTTAACCTGTTTCATTCGGGACAGGGTTTTCTTGGTTTCCTTCTTTGTCCATCCAACCTGTTTGATTTATAGAAAAAACGCAAAACTTCAATGGTGAAATGTGTTAGTCTATTCGCCGTAATGAGTCCGTGATATCGCGATAATCAGAGCTGTCAGGGCTTTTTTTTCGCCATTGTTCTACAGGTATTTGTTCAACGTTGTTGATTCTATGAGTTTTTTTATTTAATTAATCTTTATGTGTGAGTTGGTCTGTTCTTTGCTTCCAAAGCCTAGTGGAGTAAGGAAAACCACGCTACCGATCTAGGGAGATATTTATGGCTAAAATTCTTGTTGCTGATGATAGTAAAACTGAAATGGCTTTTTTGCTCGATGCGCTTAAAGGTACCGGGCACTCCATTGTGACTGCTGTTGACGGGAAAGAAGCAGAAGAGAAGGCAATGGCCGAGCCGTTCGATCTTATTATTCTCGATGTGATCATGCCAAATAAAAACGGTTTTCAAGTATGCCGGTCTTTGAAAAAAAATCCAAAATTCAAAGATATTCCAATTATTCTGACAACGTCCAAGTCTGGTGAGAGCGACAAGTTCTGGGGGAAAAAACAAGGTGCTGATGAATACATCACCAAACCTTATGAGCCTGTTGAAATCCTGCTCGCAGTCAAAAAATATCTGGGAGGCGCCTAGTGGATCTGGCTTCGGTCTTCAGAAAGTATGCCGCTGAGGGTACCGGCCAACTTGCCTTAAAATTTGCCGATACGGCCCATCTGTGCAAAATTTCCATTGAAAATGGTGAGGCGGTTTATATCAAACTTGGAACCCTGTCTCCAGAGGAAACCTTGGTCGAGATCGCTGGTAAAGAGTTGATTGAAGCCAATTTTATCAAGGGGTTTTCTCCTCGCAAGCGGCTGGATTTACCGATTACTGCTCAACTTGTCGGTGAAGAGAGCGGTGATGTTTCCGGTAACGTTTCCAGTGAAGCACGTCACATTGTCACCAGTTCTATTCCGGGTGATGTTGTGTTGCGCTTGATGAACGATTATATCGATATTGTTGGACCTCTTGGGGTCGTCATCGTTGAGAAATTCATCAAAACGACCGGATATGTTCGTGGTGAAGCCATTGACGCCACAATTTATACCGCACTTCTAGAGCAGTTACTGGTTGATATCCCCGAGTCGATGCGTGAGGAATTTCAATCAAAGCATTCTTGAATTTGAATTTTAAGCTGTTGTGACAGTTGCAACTTTTGGGAGGGAACTATGCTGAAGAATATGTCCATTCGTAAGCGTGTTGTTGTCATGCTTGCTATTGTCTATCTGGTTTCGCTTGTCCTGGCGATTGCCGGTGGCGCTTACGTGCTACGAAAAGATGCGATCCGTGAAGCCCAGGAAAAAACGGATCTGTTTGCTGCGGTTATGTCCAGCTCTGCTCGTTATTTGCATAACGTGATCCGTCCCAAAGCCGAAGAGTTGGTTCCCGAAGACGCCTATTTTCCTGAAAGTGGAGTTGGCGTGTTGATGCTTACCGAGGTTGCCCGCTATATTCAGGAAGAATATCCCGAGTACATCTTCCGTTTTGCCTCGCCCAATCCTCTCAATCCTGAAAGTCTTGCCAGTGAATTGGAAGAGAACGTCATTATGGGCTTTGAAGATGGCGAGTACTCCGAGTGGAAAGGTTTTGCCGACCGTGACGGAACCAGTTTTTATGCTGTTGCCAAGCCGCTGATTGCTGGTTCCGACTGTATCTCCTGCCACGATGTTCCTGAGGTGGCTCATCCGAGTCAGGTCGAGAAATACGGTTCCCATTCCGGTTACGGTTATCTTGAAGGGGATGTTGTTGGCGCACGCTTTATCTACGTACCTTTGGAAGCGGTTCGTGATCAGGCGATTACCCGTATCGGCTATTTTTCTGCCGCTTTCAGTATTTTCTTCCTCCTGGTTCTATTTGCCGTCGACCGTTTCATTGTCGGCAGCGTTGTTCGTCCCATCGAACATATCGTTGATGTTTCTGAAGATATCAGTCGCGGAAAACTCGATCGCGAGTTTGAAGTTAAAACCAATGATGAGATTAAACTTCTTGCCGATGCCTTTGATCGGATGAAGGTATCTTTGGCTAAAGCGATGGATATTCTTCGTCAGTAAATTTTTCTACGATTTCAGAAGCAAGGAGCGACAAATATGTCTGTTGAAGATAAAAAAACAATTCTCGTCGTCGATGATTCTCCCACGGTTCGTCGTCTGGTCGAGCTGGTCCTTACGCAAAACGGTTATGAAGTTTTGAGTGCCGAGGATGGCGAAAAAGGCTTGGAAATGGCAAGGCAACACCTGCCTTCCGTGGTGCTGGTCGATTTTGTCATGCCGAAGATGAATGGGCATATGTTCTGCAAAATGTTGCGGGAGGATGACAATCTCAAAGATGTTCCCGTTATTCTGATTTCATCGAAAAGTGAGGTTGTCGGCCACGCATTTGAAGCCAGCTTTGGCATCGTACATTACTTTACCAAGCCGTTTGAGCCAGAAGATCTGGTGGCTAAGATTCGAGAAGTCAGTGCTGAAGCCAGCGGTGAGACTGTCGTTGAAGAGAGGGTTGAACCGGCAGCCGAGTCGGCATCAACGCAGGCTGGTTCGCCGAGTGGACTCAGTGGTTCGTCGGAAGATATTGATAAATTACTGGATTCTCTCAATGACCGTTTTGATAAGGTGGTCAGGCGTTATTTCCAGAAAGATTTTCCGGTTCTGATGAAAAATGTGATGTCTGACACCCTGAAAGAGACAGGTCTGATTAAGCATCAGACGCTGATTCTTTCCGGTGATCTGACACGCATGGAGCTTCCGGAGCTGTTGACGTTCTGCGCCAATACGCGTCAAAGTGGTCGGTTGTCGATCTTCTCCAATGACACCTTTGCCGAAATCTTTATTGATAACGGAAAGTTTGTTTTTGCGACGGCCAGTCAGAAGGGAAAACACTGCTTTTTGACCGATCTGATCTGCCAGGATAACCGCTTCAGTTGTGACACGCTGGCACTACAGCGTGTTGTTGAGGAGGCACGTCAAAATAACCAGCCCATTGGTCGGGCTCTGGTTGAGAAAGAGCTGATCAGTGAAGAAGATCTGATGTATTACCTGCGTCAGCACGCTCAAGATGCTCTGAATACGGCGATTAATACCCATAGTGGCAATTTTTTCCTCGAAAAGGACGACCTGCCTTTCAATCTTGAAGATATCAGTTTCCGCATCCCTATGTATCAGGTGCTTCTCGAAGGTATCCGAGAGCGATTCTTGCGCAATGAATTCACTAAAGATGAACTTGTTGTGACCCGTCTGCCTCTATGTATTGAAGCGTCTCAGGAAGGGTTGCTCAGTGAAGATGAGCAGTCATTGACCTTACTTCTGGATGGAACGAAAACTCTGGGGCAGGTCTGTGAAGAGAGTACGCTTGATGACGAGGCGGTGCGCAAATGCTGCCAGGTTTTGTATCAGGCCGGATTAGCTTCAGCGCGATAGGACCCGATGGACGTTTTTTAAGCAAGAAGATCTCGCCGTTTCTTGCAATGATCCATGAGGCTCCCAGCAAGAGGCTCAACGGATGTGCTCATATAAATGAGGGTTTTTGATGTCTGATTATCAGGATAGTTTGCTGCCAATTTTTATAGAGGAAACTGAAGAGGGATTGGCGCTTATCCATAAATTACTGTCTGCCTGGGAGGATGATGCCATTGATGCTGACATCCTTGAAGAAGCCCGGCGGGCGGCTCATACCATTAAAGGAACGGCCGGGCTGGTTAAACGTACCCGCTCCAGTGATACCGCAAAATGCCTGGAAAACTTTCTTGATCATTTTAATGATTCGGGATTGTCGCTGAGTGACTCCGACGTACAACAGGTGCGTCAGTGGTATGAAAAACTTCAAGAATTGCTTGATTGTGCCAAAAGAGGAGCGCCGGAACCGGAAGAGCAGGAGTTCGGTGAGTTCACCGAAGGGGCAGATAACCTGATTGAAGATCAGGGCAGTGATCTAATTAATGATTTTGCTCTGCCCTTCATGATGAAGCTGCATCAGGCCACTGAAGATGAGCAGGAGGCTGTTAAGCCGGTCTGTTGCCGTTTTTATCTTGGTGGTCGTCAGTATTTTATCGCGGTTGAACATGTTCTGGAAATTTCAGAATCCCTGCCGATCACCTATCTTCCTTATGGACCCAACTATATTGTCGGTTTGATCAATCAGCGCGGCAACGTGATTCCAGTGATTGATCTGTCGGCCCTGGAACAGCGTGACGTGGTATTGCCGAAAAACTTCTTTCTGGTGATTGCCGGTCAGGAGAGTGATCAAGTCGCATTTATCAGCGATACGTTGCCAAACCTGAACCTTAAAACTGCCGGCCATGAAATTGATGTTGTTGCATTTATTGATGAACACCGTGTGAAGGTTTCATAGATGGCTATTTCTGAGTCTGCAAAAAGTATTTTTTTCGAAGAAGCTGACGAGCATTTAACGATTCTTGAATCGGGTTTGCTCGAGATGGAACAGCGTGGAGCCCAACAAGTCGAGGCTTCTCTGGTGGATAAGCTGTTCCGTTCTGCACACACGCTCAAAGGAGCTTCCGCTCTTCTGAAATTCAATTCTATAAGCGAAATTTCTCACGAACTGGAAAACTTGCTGGAAAATTTCAAGGCCGGCAGCATTGTTCCTTCCGATCTGTTGCTCGATGCGATGCTGGCATCTCTCGACAGCATGCGCAACCTGCTGCAGATAACTCATTTGCCTGATTACCGTGAGACTGCGGCAGCTTCTGCCGAAAGAGCATGCCGGTCCCTGCAGGCCGCTCAGGCCGGTGACTATGAAGAAGTTGCTATTGCTGAATTGGAGGAGGCTCCGGCGCAGCAATTAAGCAACAGCGTCAAAGTCGGTGTTGATAAGATTGATCAGATGATGAATCTTCTTGGTGAAATGACCATCACCAAGACTCACCTGCTTGAACAGCTCGGTTCTGTTGAAGCCATGAAAGAGGAGATCGATTTTGCGCGGGAGCGACTGTTGCGTGAAGTTACAGCCTTTTCAGAACGGTACGAGTACACCAATCCTGAAGAGAAAGGCGATGAGGGCAGCTCCGAGTCAACCATCTCTGATTTCGATGAACTTGAGTTTGACCGATATGATGAATTAAATCTGTTCTCTCGCAAGTTGCAAGAGATCAGTAATGACATCAATGAAGCGGTCATCTCAATTCGGAGCTTTTTCGGTCAGGTTAGTGTCGATGTAGAAGCTATTGACCGGATGACTTCAGAGATGAAAGAGCGTATTTCAGAAATTCGCACTTTGCCGGTCGATCATCTTTATCAGCGTTTTCGTCGCTCAATGCGCAATCTCTCCAAAGATAATAATAAGCAAGTGGATCTTGTGCTCGAGGGGGGGGATACCCGCTTGGGACGAACGATCATCGATGGCCTGTTTGATCCTCTTCTGCATGTTTTACGCAATGCCGTTGCTCATGGTCTGGAATCCCCTGAGGAACGCAAATCGCTCGGCAAGCCGATCACGGGAACCATCAAAATCGCTACACGTCGCAGTGGTTCAACCGCCACCATTACCATTTCGGATGATGGTCGGGGAATTCAGGTGGAAAAAGTCCGTTCTAAAGCGATTCGACTGGGATGGATCACGGAAGAGGACAAACTTGATCGCAAGGATCTGATTGACCTGATTTTCCGTCCCGGTTTCAGTACCAAGGAGGAAGCGGACGACACGTCCGGTCGTGGCGTGGGAATGGACGTTGTTCTTGATCGTCTATCGGCGTTGAACGGAACCGTTGATGTGCGTACGACTGCGGGAGAGGGGACGGAGTTTGTGCTGCAGATTCCGCTGTCGCTGATCATTATCAATGTTATTCAGTTCCGCCTTGGTAATCAGTTTTTTATCCTGCCCTCTGCATTGATTGAGGAGATTCAGGAAGTTACCAGTCTCGAGATTGTTGATAACCGGGCCGTTCGTCAGGATGAAAATTATCAGGTTGTTGACCTCAACCAGCGCTTCAGTATTCCTGTTACGGATGCGTCACGACAAAGTGTCTTATTTGTTCGCACCTTGGGTTCACGTTTGGGCCTGATGGTTGAAGAGATCATCAGTCAGGAAGACACCGTTATCCGACCTTTCGGGGCCATGCTGGCGGAAATGCCGTGTTTTTCCGGAACCAGTGTTTCCGGTGGTGGTGATGTGCGGCTGGCAATTAACCCGACGCGATTGTCGCAGGTGCTTGAAAGCGCTCAACCCATTGACGTTCCTGAGCCCGTCGAAGGTGCCGGAGCGAAATCAGCATCAGCGCGTGTCCTGGTGGTCGACGATTCACTAAGTATTCGTAAATATGCCTCAATGATTCTTGAAGCCAACGGCGTCGAGGTCTTGTTGGCAACCAATGGACATGAAGCGCTTGAGGTCCTTGAGGATGAGAAGGTCGATATGATTCTGACTGACCTCGAAATGCCGGTTATGCATGGCTATGAGTTGCTCAGTGAACTCAATCGTCGTGAAAATCTGCGCATGATACCAACGGTTGTCATCACATCGCGTTCTGGTGGTCATCATCAGGAAAAAGCTTTTAAATTAGGTGCTTCAGACTATCTTGTTAAACCATTCGACGAAGAATCTTTGATTCGCATGATTCGCGAATATACTCTTTGTTCGATTTAAGGTTGTGTTGTTTTTGATTTCAAAAGGGAGGCCGTTTCATTATGGCGAAAACTGCTGCTAAGCCACTGACGATTAAAAAGATTACGGGTCGAAGTATCACTTCGTTGTCCTTTCTGGTCGTGTTGGTCCTGGCGATGAGTGTGGGTGTGTACTATTACCTGACCAGCCAGGCTAAGATCCAGACAGATGATAATATCGCCCAGCTGTCCTTGACCGATGAGCTGACACGTGGTTTTTCACGCCTGCAGGTTCTAGAAGGAAATATGACTCTGGCCGCCCTCAAAGGAGATACGGACGAGTTTGATAAGCGCTCAGAAGCGGTGCTTGATCATCTTATGGCCTTGCAGGACCTGATTGATCGGTTGGAAGCCTATGCGGAAACGCAACGTCTTGAATTTCAGCGCATGACGGAGACTCTGATTGTTATTTTCTCCGAAGTTTCCGTTGATCTCGAAGAGGGGATGGTGCAATTGGAGGAGGGGGCTTCAGTGCAAAGCCTTGCTCCAATGTATGCGCGCTATAATCAGAATGTGCGTGAACTGGATGATGATGTTTCCCAGCTGCGTAAAATGATCATCAAACAGATTCGACTCAAGCACCAACTCAAGAATCAGGACCGCATCTATTACGGTGGTGCTGTAGCGTCCTTGTTGCTGTTGCTGTTGTTCATCATGTTGTCTACCCATTGGAATAACCGGATGGTTCTTTCTCTGCGTGAATTGCGCAACAGTATTGAGCGCATTAACTTGGGAGACTTCTCTGAAATTGACATTAAGCCCAAAGATGAGATTGCGGCAACGGCTTTGATGTTTAACCAGACCTTAGAGCAGTACAAAGACGCCATCATTGCCGATTCCGAACGTGAGTCCACGCAGCTCAATCTGATCAACTTCCTAGAGGTTGTTAGTGAAGCTGCTGACGGTGACTTGTCGCTCAAAGCTCCGGTTACGGCAGATGCTTTCGGCTCAATTGCTGATGCCTATAACCTGATGATCGAAAGTTTGTCGGACCTGCTTCAAGATACACGTCAGAATGCGCAGGACGTAGGAAAGCAGACCAAGAACCTGATTCAAATCTTCTCTGAAATGGAGATGGGTGCAGATACGCAGTCCGATCAGGTTGAAAAAGCTATCGAGGCGGTACGGAGTTCAGCCCTCGCTGCGAAGGATATTTCTGAAAAAGCTTCTCAGGCGCAAGACACCTCAAATCAGGTGGACGTTGTTACCGCACGCGGTAGTAATTTGGTTACTGATAACATCGAAGGGATGCAGTTGATTCGAGTCACCGTACAGGTGATCAACAAGAAGATGAAATCGCTTTCCGAGCGCCTGTTGGAGATCGGTACAATCTCCCAGTTGATTTCTGAAATTGCGACACGAACCACTATTCTGGCAATGAACGCGTCCATTGAGGCCTCTCGTGCCGGTGAGCAGGGTCGAGGCTTTTTGGTTATCTCCGATGAGATTAAACGGCTGGCCGATAAATCGGCTGAAGCGACCAAACAGATCAATGGTGTTATCAAATCAATCCAGACAGAGGCTGGTGAGGTTACGGCGTCACTGGAAGAGGAAACAAAGACTGTTGAGGTTCAGACACGACTTGCCCAGGATACCGGTGAGGCTTTCCACGCGATTCAGGAAGCGATTCAACAATCAAAAGGTGTGGTTACCGAAATTTCAACGTTATCGTCAAAGCAGCTTGAGATGACAAATAACGTTGAGCAATCCATGGAAAAAGTGTCTGAAATTTCAGAGTTAACATTGAAACAGGTTAAAGATTCTGCAGCCATTACGACAGGTCTGACTGAGCAGTCAACTGTATTGCTCAGCTCTGTTGATACCTTCCGCCTGGCTGAGGATGAGTAACTTTCCCCCACACTTCGCAAGGAGTCCGATATGAAAAAAACTCTGTTCGTTACACTGTGTATCTTTTGTCTGGTTGCTTTTTCCAGTTCCGCTTTTGCGGCAAAGGGCTGGCGCGCCGGTAAAAAAACGTACAAATCGGTCTGTATGAGTTGCCACAAGCGCGGCGGTGAGGCCCAGCGGCTTAAACTGAACCAGTGGAGCAAAGCGAAGTGGACTAAGTATTTTGCCGAAGAGAAAAAGGGCAAGCATGCGGACCCTTGGGGCCAGTTAACTGATGAGGAAAAAGATAACCTCCTGAAATACTTCCATAAGTATGCTAAGGACGACCATACTCGTCTCGGTTGTGGGTAAAAGAATCCGCGCTGCATAGATCGTTTTTTCAGCCCCGCAATTTATTGCGGGGCTTTTTTGTGTCAATCACTCCTCTGGACGCAATATGTGGATTTACATATTGTGAGAACGCCTGTTTATTTCCTTAAACCTTTTTCTGGAGTTATGACGTAAGAAATGTGAATTGGGTTGGGAGTGGAGGTGTTAGCCGGTTTGTACGGGGTGCGAGGGAAACCGTTTTTAAAGGTAACTGTAAAGAATGCCACAGCTGAAGTGGTGCTGGCGGGCGTTGAAAATAAGTGACTATAGTCAGAGTTTTGAATAGAATGTGTTAAGAACCCGATGAATGAACTGCATCAGCAGAAGTTGGATACTCTTTCGAGTGGGAATAAGGCAGCCTTACTGGAGTATTTCTTCAAATATGCCAATGGCAAGACAGCTGAGCAAAAGATGAAACTGGGCTGCTAGCATGAATGTTCAGCAGTGGCAGTTGAACCTGTGTATAAAAAAAGCTCCCGCAGATGGGAGCTTTTTTTTTATTCGGTTGCTGAAATATCGGCCTCAACCACAAATCGTTTAATTTTGCGAGTGGTTGTTTTTGGGAATTCATCTTCACGCAGGGTGAATCGTTTAACGCGTTTGTAATCGGCAAGTTGTTTGCCTATTTTAAGAACTTCATCGCGAATCAAGCCTTCAACGGCTTTATGTTCCAGGGGGTAGAGACCCTGTTCTTGGGCATAACTGTCAATCACTTCCTGGTCCGGATAAATTTGAGCATGGACTTCTTCAGCCGTTGGGCTGACTTTGTGCCCATAGATCATGACTTCCTGAATAAACGGGCTATTAAGAAGTTCGTTCTCAATCTCCTCGGGGTAAACATTTTTGCCGTTCGGTGTGACAATCAAATTTTTAACCCGGCCACAGATGCTTAGATAGCCATCGGAATCAATTTTGCCCATATCACCGGTATGGTACCAGCCGTCGACAAGGACTTCGTTGGTTGCGTCGGTATTTTTGTAATAACCCTTCATGACATTGGGCCCTTTGCAGAGGATCTCGCCGATACCTTCGTCGTTGGGATTGGCAATTTTAACCTGAACCGATGGCAGAGGACGACCAACGGTTCCAAGACGCATTTTCCCGGGTTGTTCTGCTGTGATAACCGGTGAGGTTTCGGTGATGCCATAGCCTTGGTAGATTAGGATATCCAGCTCTTTGAACTGGGCGGCGACGGCAGGGTCAAGTGCTGCTCCACCGCTGACGAAAATTGTTCCGGCACCGAGGGTTTCGCGAACTTTCTTAGCCACGACAGTGCGGGTCAACGGTAGAGAGTACAGTGCTTTGGACACCTTTTTGCTGTTGATCCCTTTCATAATGCGGTCAAGGAAAATCCGATAAACGGCTGGCACGCCCAGTAGGAAGGTGGGTTTGACCTCGGCGAGGTTTTCTCCGAGTTTCTTCAACGATTCGGCGAAAGAGATGGTTCCTCCCAGCGTTAGGGGCAACAGGATGCCACACACTTGTTCAAACACATGGTTGATCGGTAAAAACGACAACGTATGGATGCGCTGGTCCAGTTGAAAATGGGGAATCAGATCCTTGACGTTGGACGTGATGTTGCCATGACTGAGGATTGCGCCCTTGGAGCGCCCTGTGGTGCCGGAGGTGTAAAGAATTACTGCCGTATCGTCGGCAGTGATGGGTGTCGGCTCAATGGTACTGTTCTTAATCAGCTGGTCATAGTTGAGCAGGACCCCCTTTTTCAGGGCGTCTTTCATCTGGTTGGCACTCGGTGAAAACAGGTCGGGAGCTTCACTGTTGCTGGGTGCCGGAGACGCTGAGGTGAGGAGCTGGTGGGTTTTGTTGGCCAGCTGTTCCAGCTTCTCCGCTTGCTCGCGAGGTATGTTCAACGTGTTGACCAGTGAGTGCCATTCAGTGATCAGATCGCCGATGATTGCAAACGTTTCTGAGGCCGGTCCGCGCTGATTCAGCGTATTGTCCATCACAACAATGTGTTGCAGATCGGTCAGGTTCTTACGAAGTTCAAGCAGGTCTTCAACGTAACTCTCTACGGTGAAAACAACATTGACCTCGCTGTCGATAAGAACATGTCTGAGCTCGTTCTGCTTGAGTTCCTTATCGATGGGGATGACGACACAGCCCTGTTTAAGAACACCGAGATACGTGGTGATCCAGCACATGGAAGAGGGCGCCAACAGCGCTATGTGACTGTTCTGAGCGATGCCCAGTTGATTCAGGCCGGCAGCGACCTTGTCGGATTCTCGCCAAAGGTCGGCGTAGGTGATGCTTTGCCAGCGTTTATTTTTTTTTTCACGCAGTGCGGTTGCGTTGGGATGTTTCTGACAACTGGATTGGATTAGTTCAATGATTGTACTCACGTGGACCTCGGAAAAGTCAGCTTTGCCATGGTGTTAACAGCGGTGTTAACAAGATGTTTACAACGCGCAAGTCTATCTGTCGCACCCTGGTTTTAGCAAGAAAAATGTTAACTTCGCCGTTTGTTGGTCAATTGTGCTATGCTGTTGAAATCAGTTGATGCAATTACGCAAGAAAAGGGCTTGACATTGTCGAGACGTTCTTGTAAAACTTGCCTCCGTTACAGCTCGCAGGCACGTAGCTCAGTGGGAGAGCACCACCTTGACACGGTGGGGGTCGGCGGTTCCATCCCGCCCCGTGCCTACCATAAAACCATAAAGCTTGTTTACAGAGACGAAAAGGCATCCCCGCGGATTGCCTTTTTTGCGTATATG
>NZ_AAEW02000031.1 GCF_000167355.1 Desulfuromonas acetoxidans DSM 684 | reverse complement strand
CAGTTTTGCCGTCATGCCATTTCTCACCGCAGGAACATCTGCCCGGCAAAGCAAAGAACTGACGCAGACCCTGGATTGTGAACTCAGCGGACTGTGTACGCTTCCCGGCAGCACATTGACCCACGCGGAAGAAACATTAACCCGTCAGATGCACGAAGCTCTGACAGAACGACTGGCCAATGAACTCCTCCCGCAGCAAGAGGTGACTAACCGTTTTCTCGGCATGATCAAACAAGCTGACGAGACCCCTCGTAATCTGGCGCAACGCTTTGGCCAGCAGATCAAAGCCCATTATGTTCTGGTCGGTATTATCTGGCGCTTCGAACAGCGGGTAGGGGAATCCCTCTCTGCGGAAAGACCGGCCTCCGTGGCGTTCAACAGCTATCTGGTCCGAGTCGAGGACAAACAACTGATGTGGCAGGACCGTTTTGACAAAACCCAGTCGGCACTGAGCGACAACCTGTTTAACGCCAGCCTGTTTTTCAAGTCTGGTGTCAAATGGCTCTCTGCAGAGGAGTTAGCCGAATACGGCATCGAACAGGTGGTGGAGGACTTTCCGGTGCCACTGCTTGACAACTGACACTTGCGGCAGCGGTGTAAAAAAGAAAAAGGCGATTTCCATTTAAGGAAATCGCCTTTTGTTTTTAGAGGATCAGGCTCGCATCCGTTGGATCAAGGCCAGATCAGCCAGCACCAGCGCCGCCATGGTTTCAACAATGGGAACGGCACGGGCCACAACACAGGGATCGTGACGCCCCTTGGCTGCCAAGACCGCCGGATTACCGTCAAAATCAACAGTCTGTTGCTCCTGGCCAATGGTTGCCGGTGGCTTGAACGCCACCCGAAAATAGACCGGTTCGCCATTCGAGATGCCGCCCTGAACACCGCCACTGCGGTTGGTTTCGGTACCGAGGCGGCCATTTTTCATAACAAACGGATCGTTGTGAACGGAACCACGCTGGCGGGCACCGGCGAATCCGGAGCCGATTTCAAAGCCTTTGGAAGCGGGCAACGACAGCATGGCGTGCGCCATCAGCGCTTCGAGACGGTCAAAGGCAGGCTCTCCCCAACCGGCAGGCACATTGCGACACACACAGCTAAGCACGCCACCGACGGAATCTTTGGCTTCACGGGCGGCAAGAATCTCAGCCGTCATCTGCTCGGCGGCCACCGCATCGGGGCACCGCACATCGCAGCCATCCACTTGCTGACGGGTCAACGTTTCCATGTCTACGCCTGTGGCATCAACAGCACCGACGGAACTGACCCAGGAGACAATTTCAATACCGTATTCTTCCAGGAGAAATTTTTCAGCAATGGCGCCGGCAGCCACCCGGCCAATGGTTTCACGCGCACTGGAACGGCCACCGCCACTGGACGCATGAGTCCCGTACTTGGCGCGATAGGTATAATCGGCATGGGAAGGACGCGGGATCTGACTCATGGAACCGTAATCACCGGGGCGTTGATCTTTGTTGGCCACCATCAACCCGATGGGTGAGCCAAGGGTTTTGCCAAACTCAACCCCGGAAAGCAATTTCACCTGATCCGCTTCGTCGCGATCCGTGCCCAGCTTGTTCTGGCCGGGGCGACGCCGGTCCAGTTGCACCTGAATATCGGCCTCGGTCAGCGTCATGCGCGGGGGAACACCATCAACAATCGCGCCAACGGCCGGGCAATGGGATTCACCAAATGTCGTCACTTTGAACAGGGTTCCGAAACTGCTCGACATGGATTTTCTCCTGAATCAAAAAAGGTTGTTTTCAACATCACTTTGAATGGCGGGCATCATAGCAGAAAGCCATTCGGGTTGCGACCTTCTATCGATTTCTGCGGGGAAAAACCGGCTACCGGCTGGACTTTATCGTTCAAACGGGAAATAATCCACCAAACAAGAGGGCCCCTGTTGATACGCCAAACCAATTGTCACTCAAGGAGGAAAGATGCCGAGTCCAGACACACTTATTTCATTTTTGATCGCCGCCGTGTTACTTGGTCTGGCACCAGGCCCAGACAACCTGTTTGTCCTGACACAATCCGCCCTGCACGGTGCTAAGGCGGGCTGGCTGGTGACGGCGGGTTTATGTACCGGATTACTTGGTCACACCACGGCTGTGGCGTTTGGAGTGGCGGTTGTTTTTGAACAATCACTCGTCGCATTCACGCTGCTCAAACTTGCCGGCGTGCTCTATCTGCTGTACCTGGCTTGGCTGTGTTTGCGCAGCCGTCATGACGATGCCGCGACGACGGCGCCGCGTCTCAGCGGCGCCAAGCTTTACCGGCGCGGCGTGATCATGAACCTGACCAATCCCAAAGTATCGCTGTTTTTTCTCGCTTTCCTCCCCCAATTTACCCAACCGGACATGGGACCAATACGTCAACAACTGCTGCTGCTTGGCGCTCTGTTCATTCTTGCAACGATTGTGGTTTTCGGATTGATTGCCACGTTGTCCGGCAGCATCGGCCACTACCTGCAACGTCACAATGGCGCACGACGGACTCTGGACCGCCTCAGCGCCGTGGTGTTCATTGCCCTGGCCGCCAAATTGCTGACGACCAGTCGTTGATTAAACGGAAAGTTCGCAGGGTGTTGAAAAAGCCCCTTGCATGGGCGTCACAGGCTGTTTTTTAACAGCCTGTTAGAGGTTGTGACGGATTTCGAGAAAGTCTTTGACAAAGACCAGGAAAAACCCGAGAGGAAACAGACCAACCAGGGGCAACGCCAGCCAGTTGTGATTTTGAATGGTCAGGACGACGGGCAGGATCGAGTAGAGCACCAGAGCACCATTGACCCACAGCACCCGGTAGGATTTGTGGCTGTACACCGGCAGCAGTCGTTTCACCGGAGTTTGATTGGAGGTACCGTATTTGGCCGTGCGGTTAAACACGCCACCGCGCTGAAAGAGGCCACAGAGTGCCGCCCAGGCCAAGCTGGGTGCCATCCCCAAGGTCAGCAGTGGCAGAACCGGCACCCACAGCGCCGCTTTCCAACCGATCTCACGATAGGCGTAGAGAAAGAAATAGCTCAGGATCGCCAAGCTGGCGAGCAGGAACAACGGCACATCAATCGCCAAAATCTGCCACAGATGCAGCGTCGAACGCGACAACAGTGCCGGGTAGAGCGTAATGCTGGCAATGGCGGCACACAACCAGCCGAGGTTGGCCAGCAGATGGGCCATCGCCTCAATTTTTACGCCGCGTGACTGACGGGAACGGAGCACCAGCGGCAGAATTTTACGCGCCGTCTGCATGGAGCCCTTGGCCCAGCGTTGCTGCTGACCGCGAAAATCGCCCAGAGTCACCGGCAACTCCGACGGCACAACCACATCATCAACGTAGCAGAACTTCCAGCCCTTCATTTGACAGCGATAACTCAGATCGAGATCTTCCGTCACCGTATCCGCCTGCCAGCCGCCGCCATCAACAATCGTCTGGCGTCGCCAGACCCCGGCAGTGCCATTAAAATTGAAAAACAAGCCCTGATGACAGCGCACCCTATGCTCAATGCCGAAATGGGGACCGAGCAAAATCGCCTGCAACTGGGTCAGCCAACTTTGCTCGCGATTGAGAAAGCCCCAGCGCGCCTGAACCATGCCGATCTCCGGTTGAGTGAAATTCGCCATGGTACGCCGCAAAAAATCACTTTCAGGGATAAAATCAGCATCGAACACAGCGAGAAATTCTCCGCGTGCCTTCGATGTCGCTGCGGCCAGCGCACCGGCTTTATACCCTTGACGGCTGTCACGACGCAGCACTTCGATATCCACGCCCAATGCCTGCCAGTGCGCCACAGCAGCATCGACCACGCCACAGGTCTCGTCATTGGAATCATCGAGCACCTGAATCTGTAGTCGATCATTCGGCCAGTCGAGCTGAGCGGTTGCTTCGATGAGACGCTGCGCCACAAAGCGCTCGTTATACAGCGGCAACTGAACGGTCACAACGGGACAGTTTTCATCATCCAGCCACAACAAAGGCTGTTTTGGTTGGCGTGATAAAAGAAGCCAATGCCGCAACATCCATAAACGATGCAGTCCATAACAGGCCAGCCCGGCCATAGCGACAAAGTGCAAAGTTGTTAAAATATCAGTCAAAATTCTCATAACGCGTGTTTGTATCACAGTTTTTGATAGATAGATAATCGATTTTTCTGATGTATTCAGGAATAGACATTATCTATATCTATTGGACTTGCCAATATAAAACATCGTAAAAGCTGTAGCCATTACGTAAACGTCCTCATTCTGCCATGATCAACCCCAGAGGACCATGCATTCTATTTTTTAGGAGGAAAAGAACATGAACTCTGCACGTCTGACCACAATCACAGCGGTTGCCGTCACACTGCTGCTGTGTGCCGCCACCCAACTGTGGGCCGGTGCCTGGACAATGCCCGAAGGCAAACTTTACACCCGAGTGGCGTACAGCGAATATGAAGCCAACCGCTATTTTTATGAAGATGGCAGCACAGAAGCTTACGCGCCCAACGATGTGTACAAAAACAAACGTCGTGACTTTGATTACGACGAACAAACTTGGTCGGTTTATGCCGAATACGGCCTGCTCGACAACCTGACCCTGATCGGTTCGTTTGACTATAAAGAGACCGAATGGACTTACCAGAGCAATGGTCGCAGTTTGGTTGAAGGCGAACTCGTTCCTTTTGACAGCGGTGTCGACAATACCGCCAGAGCATCCGGTCTGGCCGATATTAAATTCGGCCTGCGTTACCGTCTTATGCAGACCAGCAACGGCGTTCTGTCACTGCAAGCCCTGTATAAGACCGGTGAAGCCTATGACGAAAAAGACCAGAATCTCGGCACGGACATTCAGTTGGGTGACGGACAAGACGACTTTGAGTTGCGCCTGCAATACGGTCAATCGCTTTACCCTCTGATTCCCGGTTATTTTAATGTCGAAGCAGGCTATAACTGGCGAACTCAGCAATACGGCGATGAATTCCGTTACCTGATTGAAGCTGGCGTTGACATCACCAAAGCCCTGTACGCACGGACCAAACTCGATGGCACAGCCAATGTCGGCAACGGCGATGACGGTCCCGAGGGCAAATTCACCGAGGTCGATTCCAACCCTTACGAAGTTGATCTGGGCAAACTGGAAATGACTGTGGGATACAAGATCACTTCGCGCTTCTCCCTTGAAGCCAGTTACTTCAAAGAGCTGTACGGTGCCAGTACTACCAAAGGGGACACCTGGTCCCTGGCTGTGGCAACAACCTTGTTTTAAGAGGATCGCCCGGAGTGCCACAGCGCACTCCGGGCGGATTGATTCATTATGCTACACTCCCAGAGCAACACCATTGCACTGATCATTCCGGCTCGCAACGAAGCCGAATCACTGCCTCAGGTTTTTAAAAACATCCCCCCAAACATCCAGCAGGTTATTGTTGTCGACAACGGTTCCACCGATTCAACCGCTAAGATTGCCCGTTACCACGGTGCGACTGTGGTTTCTGAACCGCGTCAGGGGTATGGTCAGGCGTGTCTGGCGGGAATTGAATTTCTTAAACAGAATCCCCCTGAGCTGGTCGCTTTCGCCGATGGCGATGGTAGCGACAACCACCGCGAATTGGCCCACCTGATTGAAACCCTCGTCAGCGAGCAACGCGATCTGGTCCTCGCCCAGCGGATTCCCAAAAATCGCCAGGCACTCAGCCCGCAGCAACGCTTCGGCAACGGGCTGGCCACGCTGTTGATCAGTCTGATCTGGGGCGGGAGCTATCAGGACCTCGGCCCCATGCGGGTGCTGCGCTGGGACGCCCTGCAACAATTAGACATGAAAGACTGCAATTTCGGCTGGACCATTGAGATGCAGATCAAAGCCCTGCAGCACACCTTGAGCATCCGCGAAATTCCGGTCACGTACCTGCCGCGACTCGCCGGAGAATCAAAAATCAGTCGTACGGCCAAAGGGGTGTTACAAGCGGGGAGTAAAATCCTCTGGGTGGTCGCCCGTGAAGCATGGCGCAGTCGAGGTCAGCTGTTTGCCCGCCTGCTGAGACGGGAAAAGACCGCACTGGCCAACAAAGCCAGTAAAGGTGCCAGCCAGATATAAAAAGACAGATCAGCCCGTTCCTGCCAAACGCCGGTGAGATGATAGTGCGAGACCACCTGATAGCTGAGTAAGACACTCCAGCTCAGCACCAGTGCCGCCGGATGGGGCACCAATGTGGCAAACGCCACCAGATACAAGGCGTACCAGGGATGCAGTGTCGGGGTCAGTAGCAGAAAAACCAGCACCAGCGCCATCAAGGTGCGCACCACGGACCACGGGTCAAACGGTTGTATGCTTTTCAGTCGCCACCAGGCGACAACAAGAGTTAAACCAAACAGCGTTGCCAGCAGCAACCGGGCTTGATCACCGGAATGCAGCCACAGACGCAATTGCTGAAAAGTAAAGCCGGAAAACTCCCAATGGCGGGAATAGGTAGTCAAGGTCTCCACCCCGTTGATAATCGCGGGAGCAAAGGCTCCGAGCAAAACCATGGCCGTGGTGACAGCGCCGACCACAAAGCCACGACGCTGGTCGGTGGGCAACATCAGCCATAAAAACGGTGCAAAAATCACCGGAAAGACTTTGGTCAACACCGCCAGCATCACCAGAACTCCGCTGTACCACCCGGCATAGCGACGTGTGGAAAGGGCCATGGTCAGGGCGGCAAGGACAAAGAAGACCGCCAAAACATCGATATGACCGGAACCCGCGCATTCCAGCACAACCAGAGGATGCCAGGCATAAATCGTCAGCCACCAGGGCGAGCGGTTCAAGCGGCGCAACAGCCCCGCCAACAAAATGCAACTGCCGAGATCAACCAGGATGCAGAGCAGCTTGAATCCAAGAAGTTGACCTCCGGCCAGAGCAAAAAAAAGTTGGGCGGCAGGCGGGTAAATTGTCACCAGATGAGGATGATTGATCTGGCTCTGTAACGTGGCAAGCGGTGCCGATAGCGTCACCACTTGCTGCGGCGCCAACGCATAGGGATTATGGCCTTGCAGCAGTTGCAGGCCATCCCACAGATAGCGATAAACATCATCGGAAAGCTGGGGAGCCGCAGCGACAAACAGCAAGCGGAACAGCGCGGCCATCAACAGAATAAATACACTGACACGACGATTTTGATACCCACAGGGGATCAGTAACAAGACACTGACACAGACAACAACGAGTGCGGAACAGGCGACAAGCTCAGGCAAAAACAGTCGCAGATCAACCGCGCTCGACAGAACACCATAGGAGAAAAGAACCATGCACACCGCAAAAGCAGTGCTGACAAAAACGACTTTATCCCCGGCTTTAACTCTGTTATTGATGTGCCTTATGCTCATATCCACCACTCAGTATGCGTCTGCTTTTTCACTGCAGCGTCTCGATGTCCAGCGCGGTTCACAACAACTGCAGGATCTGGCGATTCTTGATGCCCGGCCTCTGGCGCAATACCAGCAGGGCCATATTGCCGGAGCGCATTCGTTAAGCTGGGAGGACTATACCAGACCCGACAGTGACGGCGTCAACTATCGAATCGCACCGCAGGACGAACTGACCAAAGCGCTGGGCCATATGGGGATCTCCGAAACATCGGCGGTACTGATCTACGGCGATGCTGACACCAGTTGGGGAGGCGAAGGCTGGGCAGCCTGGCTGCTGGCGTGGCTGGGCCATCAGGGGCCGGTCTATATCCTCGACGGCGGTGTTCAGGCCTGGCAATCCGCCCAACTGCCTCTGGTCACCACCGTAACTCCCGCGACAGAAGTCACCTATCAGGCGTCAGTGCAACCCCAGTTACAGATCAGCGCCGCAGAGATTGACGCCAGAAAAGATCACATCACCCTGGTTGATACACGCAACTACTGGATGGAGTGGTTGCCAGGGCACCTGCCCAACGCCATTCATCTTGACTGGAAAGAGCTGTATCAGGGCGAAGACAACCGGGCCATTGACGCACAAGCGTTCAAAAGTCTGCTGAAGAAAAAGGGCATCGACCTGAGCAAGCCGGTGGTTTACTACTGCACCGGCGGCATCCGTTCCGGTTACGCCTGGATGGTTCATGAACTCGCCGGATTGCCCTCGGCCATCAACTTTGAAGGTGGCACGGAAGAGTGGAACACGTTCAAAAAGCAGCCTTGATCACCGGTCGTTCACGAAGACAAGAGGACTTATGACACGTTTAGCTGAACGTTCTCCGGATCACAGAGATCTTGCCGTTCTGGTTGATGGTTGCAGCGACTGCGGAGCCTGCCTGCGCCAATGCGCCTTTCTGAAACGCTACGGCTCTCCGGCAGCCATTCAACAGCTCTATGAGCAGGATTCGCAACAGGGGAAACTCGCCTTTTCCTGCAGTCTTTGTGGGCTGTGCAATGTTGTCTGCCCGGCCGAACTGCCTCTGGACCAATACTTTTTGTCCATGCGACGTCATTACATTGTCGAGCACCCGGAGCACTTAAAAAAATATGGCGGACTGCGCTTTTACGAATCGATCGGCACGTCAAAGGCCTTCAGTCATTATGCCTTGCCCGCCAACTGCACCAGCGTCTTCTTCCCCGGCTGTGCCTTGACCGGCAGCCGACCGGAACGCACCTGGGAGCTGTATCAGCATCTGCGTTCAGAGCAACCCAGCCTTGGACTGGTCTTGGATTGCTGCACCAAGCCTTCTCACGATCTGGGCGACGTTGACCGCTTCAACGAAAAATTCTTTCCTCTCCGAGCGTTTCTGGAAAACAATGGGGTCAACACCGTGATCACGGCCTGCCCCAACTGCTATCAGGTGTTCAAACGCTATGCTCCGGAAATGAACTGCCGCTCGGTGTACGAGGTTCTCGATACGACCATTTTGCCGTCCCGTCCAGACACCACAGGAACGATTACCATTCACGACCCCTGCGTCAGCCGCGGAGAACCCCACGTCCATGAGGCGGTTCGTTCCCTGATCGACAAGGTTGGCCTGGAATGTCAGGAGATGAAAAACACCCGAAAGACAGCACTATGCTGCGGTGAAGGGGGATGCGTGATGGCCGAAGACAAAGAGCTGGCGCTGAGTTGGCGCCAGCGTCGCGCCGATCAGGCTGATCAACGTCTGGTTGTCAGCTACTGCGCCGGCTGCGTTGACGCCCTGCGCCCCGAAGCTTCAGCGAGCCATGTGCTGGATATTGTTTTTGATCCACTCACCGCTCTGGATCGCAAGCAGAAAAGCCCCGGCTCACTCAAACGCTATATGAACCGCCTGCAACTAAAAAAACGCGCCAGAAAGCAGATCGCCTGTCGCGTTCGTGGAGACCGTCGCATGACCACTACAGAACAAAAGAAAAAAAGCCGTCTTGGCCAAGTCATTGTCTTAGCCCTGCTGATCGCCGCCATCGTCACCTTGAAAATGACCGGTGCCGCCGATTACCTGCAACCTGAAAAACTCCGAGACTGGATTGCCGGCACCGGATTCTGGGCACCGCTCATTTTTATGGTGTTATACACCGCAGCGCCAGCCCTGTTTCTTCCCGGACTGCCCCTGACTATCCTTGGCGGCATCCTGTTTGGTCCATTCTGGGGGGTGGTCTATACCATCACCGGCGCAACGGCCGGAGCCTGTGTGGCCTTTCTTGTCGCCCGCTACCTCGGCCGCGATTGGATTCGAAGCAAACTCACTGCACCGCGCTGGCAAAAGCTCGATGAAGATGTGGCACGCAACGGCTGGAAAGTGGTGGCTTTTACCCGACTGATACCACTGTTTCCTTTCAACCTGCTCAATTACGCGTTCGGCTTGACCAATATCCGCTTCAGCCATTACGCCCTCACCTCATTTATCTGCATGCTACCGGCAACCATCGCCTTTATTTCATTATCGAGTTCTCTGGGAGAATTGATCAAGGGGCAGGTTTCCAAAGAATTCATCATCGGCATCATCCTGGTGGTGGCTCTGTCTCTGTTGCCAATGTGGTGGAAGAAGCGTCAGGGAAAACGTCGTGAAGAGCAGTAAGGTTTGGATAATCCCCCTACTCATCCTGGTAGGCTGGCTGCTGGTGACCCCGGTTGCAGCAGAAACGCTGCGGCTGGTCGCCAAGCATCCCGGCAGCTGGGTGGAACAACCTGAACTTGGCTCGGCTGAAATCACCTATCAACCCGACAAGGGAAGATTTCGTTTGACGGCGACCGGACTGGCCGCCAATGAAAGCTATGCTCTGGTCCAGCATACACAACAAGGCAATGGACAGGGTTATATCATCACCGGGATAAAAGCATCATCTCAGGGAACAGCGACAGCTCAAGGAGAGTGGTCACATTGGCAGGGAAAAATCTGGCTGGTTCTGCAACGGGATGTCGCAGGGAAAGCCGGCGATCAGGTCACGGATCAGCTTACGGGGTGGCATCCTCGTCATTATCTGTTTGAGACCCGCCTTCTTTAACCGCTTTGCTGGCTGGCAGACTTTTCATCAACCCGCGCCGCACCATCTCAACATGCAGCGGACAACTGCAATAGCAGCCGCCACCAAAATCAATGTAATAGCCGCAATTTACTTCATGCGATTGTTTTCCCGCCTGAATCGCAACAATCCGCCCGTCAATCACGCGTTCGGAAACAGCACTGCAACAATAGCCCTTTTTCAGGCACGAATAGCCACAGGGGCAGTTGACCGTTTTTGCCAGGTCACGCAATTCATCATAGGGACTCATTATTCCTCACAACATATTCATAAAAAATTGGTGTTAATTTAACGGATCGTCCGTCAATTGGCAATGCGTTTTCATAACAGCTTCCAATGACAATACCCCGACTATATTCGTTTTGACTTTGTTGTCCTGACTTCTCTATACTCTATTTAGTACACAATTAACTACACTCTCTTAACAACCGGATCGCCCATGACTTCTTCAGGCCTCGGCTACAGTGCAGATATCCATAAAATCAACAGTTACGGCAAGGAGAACCTCGAAGAGATTCTCCATGTCATCGCTGAAACCAGCAACCGACTCACCCAGCAGAACCGTTGCCGCATCTACCTTGAAGACCTGACCAGCGGCAGTCTGTCATGCGCCATGGCCACTGGCTTAAACAATGAGGAATTGCAAAACTACAGCTTTCCAATTAACAGCAGCTCATACCCTATATCGAGCGTCTATGCCAGTCAGGAGGAGACCTCACTTGAAGATACAACATTGAGTCGCCGCTACAACTGTGAGCTGGAAAGCCGTTTTCAGATCGCGTCAAGTTACATGCTACCGATTCTGCGGGAAAACCGCGCCATGGGTGTTTTGTGTGTCGACAGCGGTCGCCATCAATTGCCCACAGACCAGCAGCGACGCGATCTGGTTGCCTTCATGACCCAGGTGGCCACCACACTTGACCAGGCGCGCAAATATCACCAGCAACTGCTTCTCGCCCGCCAGGTGGATCAACAGAAAAAACGCGAGGCAGCGTTCTCCATGATGAAATCAGCCGTACGCCTGGTCGACAACCTATCGCTGGCTTCGGTGCTGATCCCATCGCCCAAAAGTGCTGATAGCGATGAGGAAGGATTGCAGATTCTCGCCTCCTACTCACAGGAGCGCGACGACCGCAAAGTGTATGAAGATGAACAACTCATCAGCCTGAGCAAAGGGGAATCTCTGTTATCGCGCTATATTGCCGATAACGGCATCATTATCGATGACCGCTTTCTGGAACCCATGTACATCCCGAATCTTCAATCTGAAGATCTGCAAAAACGTTATCTGACCGAGCAATTGGGCCTGCAATCGCTGTATGTCGTTCCGCGCTACGAAGCCAGCACCAAACGAATTCTGTGCGTAGTCAACTACTACACGGATAAAAGCTACACCTTCAATGAATTTGAACAGCGCCTGCTTGAAGCACATGCTGAGATGGCGGAACGGGTCATCCAAGAGATCGGCGGTGAGCACATGGAAATTCAGGTGCTGGCGGAAATCAATGACCTCCTGCAGGAGCGCTTCGAAGGCCTGCAGCCGTTTCTCAGCCGGGTGCTGTCTAAAGCCACGGAGCTGATTGGAGCGGACACCGGCAGTATTGCCGTGGTGCGTGAACAGGAGGATGGTCGCTGGCTGGTGGTGGAGGATGCCTCTGACACGCTGATTGGAGCCAAGAGCAAGGAATGGCGCAAAAAAAATATCCCGCCGATCCGCATCGGCGGCTATGAACTGCCGCCGGACCAGCGTAGCCTGACCGGATATGCCGCCCACAGCAGCCATACTCAGCTGATTGTCAACACCGACGACATCAAGGATCAGGGAGGGTTTTATCTCGATCTGGCCAACAACATCAAGAGCGAGCTGGCCGTTCCGGTCATCAGTGAAGACAAGGTGTTGGCGGTGATCTGCCTCAACAGTTTCCGCAGTTATTATTTCACTGAAGAGCACAAACGGATTCTGCAGATCGTTGGACGGATGATCTCACGCTACCTGGCCGACTTACAACAGATTGAAGCCCTCACCGGTGAGGTGCAACACCTGCGTTCCGATGTCGGATACAAAGACCCGAGCATCTCGTCTTACAAACTCGGCAATATTATCGGCAACTCAGAAAAAGCCAAACAGATGGTCAAATTCATCCAGACCGTCACTCCGCCAATTTTTTCCCGGCTGGCGTCATGGAACCAGAAAAACATTGAAGAAGCCACCCTGGGATTGCCGTCGATTCTCATCACCGGGGATACCGGCAGCGGCAAAGAGTTTCTGTTCAACAACATCTATTCGCGCCTCAATGAGATGTACCAGACCCAGCTCAATCCACGCAGCGAACTTCCGGTAAAAAAAAGCAACATTGCCGCCTACAGTGGTGAGTTGACCTACTCCGAACTGTTCGGTCATAAGCGCGGTGCCTTTACCGGCGCCCATACCGACCGTAAGGGGATTCTCGAAGAAGCCCATGGCGGTGTAGTGTTTCTCGATGAGATCGGCGATGCCGACCCGAAAACCCAGGTGCAACTGTTGCGTTTTCTCGATAACGGTGGCTTTGTCCGCCTCGGTGACAACACCACCCGCTATTCACGCGTGCTGTTGATCGCTGCAACCAATAAAAACCTTCATCAGCTGATTCAAGAAGGCTTGTTCCGCGAGGACCTCTACCATCGCCTGTCGGAGTTGACCGTCGAAGTTCCATCGCTCAATGAGCGCCGCGATGACATCGCCGACCTCAGCATTCACTTTCTCGGTAAACTGTATCGAGTGTACAAACGTGGCGAGGATCCCAATGACACACCGGCACTCAGCGTTGCCGCACAACAGGTCCTCAAAGAGCATCACTACCAGGGCAACATGCGCGAATTGAGATCGATCCTGTTACGAGCATTGTTTTTCCGCCAGGGGCGGGTGATCGGCCCTGGGGACATCCGCCGTGCGCTTGAGAGTGCACCCGCCTCGGAAGCCGCCGCCCCCATCGGCAATGTGACCGAAAAAACAGCCAACACCATTTTCACGGCCATTATCAACGATCAGGATGACTTCTGGTCTGCCGTCTACGCCCCCTACTCCGCCCATCAGATCTCACGGGACGTGGTGGCCACAGTCATTCATCTGGCTCGCGAGCGCGGTGCGTCAACCATGCCGCGCATCGCCGCCATGCTCAAAGCCTGCGATCCGCGCAGCGACAATGACAACGAGCGTAAAACGTTTTACAAGTTCAAGAATTTCCTCTACAAGACGATCCGGATCACCTGAGAACTATCAGAAAAAAAAGGGTTATTTCATTTGTGGTTTACGGAGTCACTCACATCCCTGTTGCACATACTCGGCAAGCAGTTGCTCCACCCGCTCCCGGTCCTTGGTACGCCAAGGGCCGACACAGACAAAATACATCCGCTCCGGACGCAAACAGGTTTGTGCGGCGTCAAGCACCTGAGCCGCATCGACCCCCTGCCAACTGCGTGCTTCATCGGCCAGGGTGCGCATGCAGCCGGTCAACTCTCCCCAACCATACCGTGAAGCCAGATCTTCAACATTGTCACGACTGAAATCCAGCCGGTATTGTACCCGTTGCACCACCCGTTGCAATTCATCTGTACCAACAGGTTGCTGGACCTGGTGCGCTTCTTTGAGGAGCACCTCTACCACTGCCACCAGATTGTCGGGGTCCGTGGACAGATCAATGGAAAACGTACCGCAGTCAGCATACTCTTCCAGACTGGCATCCACGCTGTAGGTTAAACCGGAATCTTCACGAAGACTCAGCATCAGCCGACATGCGCCACCATCCCCAAGCACCTGGCGCAGCGCACGCAGACCAAGCGACGTGGGGCTGTGCCGCCCGTCGGTGCGCCAAGCCAACTGAATCGCCACCTGCGAATCGGAATCCTTGACCCAATGACTGCGCGGCGAACGGGTCGGCAACGCCTGGGGGGAGAACGGCTGAAAGTTCACCTGGCACTGGCCTTGCCAATCTGCCCAAGAATGGGCAACCGCCTTGAACACCTGCTGGACATCCACCGGCCCGGCGACACAGATCACCAGATTATCCGGGGTGTAATAACGTTGATACCAGCCAACAAGGTCGTCACGCTGAAAGGTGCGAATCGTTTCGGGAAAGCCGATCACCGGCAGCGCCAGTGGATGGGCATCCCACATCATCCGCCCCATCAGGTTATCCGGACAGATATCGTCACCATGCTCATTGAAGTCGCTCATCGCCTCTTCAAGAACAATGGAGCGCTCCGTCTCCAACCCTTCAAAATGCGGGGTTTGCAGCAGGTCAGCAAACAACTGAATCCCATCCTCGACGCATCCGGGATGCACACTGGCAAAGTAACTGGTCGTTTCAGCATCCGTTGCCGCGTTGACCGAACCGCCCACCGCTTCAAATGCCTGTTCAATGAGCGGTCCGCTGGCAAAACGGTCATTGCCGCGAAACATCATATGTTCGAGAAAGTGCGAAAGACCTGCCTGCGGTGCGGTTTCGTAACGACTGCCGACTCCCACATAGCACACCATCTCCACCCGATGAAGATGGGCACACGGCGTGACCAACAAGCGGACACCATTCTCTAAGGTAAAACGCTGAAACTCGTTATTCATCGTTGATTCAATGCATCCCGGATAAAGACAGGGCTTCCGCATCCGCGAAAGCCCTGTCGAGATTATTGCTCTGTCAGAGAGGGATCACCCCTTGAGCAGTTGTGCGGCCTCTTTGGCATGATAGGTGATAATCAAATCGGCCCCGGCACGCTTCATGCCGATCAGGGTTTCCATCACCACCCGATCATGGTCGATCCAGCCTTTTTCCGCAGCCGCTTTGACCATCGAATACTCGCCGGACACATTGTAGGCTACCAGCGGCAGATCAAAGCGCTCTTTGATATCACGCAGGATATCAAGATAAGCCAGAGCCGGCTTCACCATGAGAAAATCGGCACACTCGTCGACATCGAGAGCCGCTTCGCGAAACGCTTCAATACGGTTGGCCGGATCCATCTGGTAGCTGCGCCGGTCACCGAACTGCGGAGTGGAATCGGCCGCGTCACGGAACGGACCGTAATAGGCGCTGGCATATTTCACCGAGTAACTCATGATCGGAATCTGGCTGAAATCGTTCTCATCGAGAATGGTACGAATGGCAGCAATGCGACCGTCCATCATGTCGCTGGGCGCGACAATATCGGCACCGGCCTGAACATGGGACAACGCTTCAGCCGCCAGCAGTTTTAGAGTTTCATCGTTGTCGACATCGCCGTCCTTAATCACGCCGCAATGGCCGTGATCGGTGTACTCACACATGCAGACATCGGTGATCACCATCAACTCCGGCACCTCTTTCTTGATGGCACGGATGGTCTCCTGAATGATGCCGCTGTCGCAGTACGCATCTTTGCCCATGGGATCTTTCTCTTCGGGGATACCGAACAGAATGACCGCCGGGATTCCCAGAGCGTAAACCTCTTTCGCTTCGGCAACGATATGCTCAATGGACTGCTGATAAATGCCCGGCATGGAGGGGATCTCTTGCTTGATGTCGTTGCCGAAAGCACTGAACATGGGATAAATCAGATCGTCAACACGCAGATGGGTTTCGCGCACCATGCGGCGCATAACGTCACCACGACGCAGACGACGAGCTCGATATTCGGGAAAAAGCATGGGTCATTCTCCTCGTTTATCCGGAATGTCCGGAAGGGTTAAAATAATCAATCAACGCCTGGACCAGTCCGTCCAGAGTATACTCCGCTGGTTCTACCTCAATGGCCAGGCCGTGCTTAACAGCCGTGGCCGTGGTCAACGGCCCAATGGAGGCCAGCACCACATGACGTGTCAATAGAGTCACGTCGTCTCCAAGAAGATCAACAAAATTATCGACACTGGAGGAGGAACTGAACGTTACGACATCCACGGCTTTATCATCAAGCAGACCGCGAATCTGTAAGGCACTGCCCTTGGCCGGCAAGGTCCGGTAGGCAATCGGATCATCAACCTCAGCACCGGCCTGTGTCAAGCTGGATGGAATCAGATCGCGGGCCAGCTCAGCACGAGGGTACAGGACCTTGCGCCCCCGCACACCTTCAGCAGTCAGAGCCGCCACCACCGCTTCCGCACGATATTCATCGGGCTGCAGATCGGGTTGATAGCCATAGTGCTGTAGAGATTTGGCCGTTTTGGGGCCGACACACACCAGGCGAACACCATCGAGGGCCGTTTGCGGCACGACACCTTTTCCCAGGCGACTAAAAACCATATCAACGGCATTGACCGAGGTCAGGATGAGATCGTCATAATCCTGCAACCGGGCCAGAGCCTCATCCAGCCGCTGCCAACTGGCCGGGGCCACGATCTCAATCAGCGGGCAGGTGATAGCCGTCGCCCCTTGGGCTTCGAGCAGACGCACAAAGCTTTGCGCCTGATGGGCCGCCCGGGTAACCAGGATCCTCTTTCCAGTTAACGGCAAGGCAGACATGGACTATTCGCCATCCATCTGCTTCATTTCACCTTCAGGGGCGTCGACCTCAAGGTCAAACAGGGTCTGCAAGGCATCGACATAAGGCTGGGCATCGTTGTCTTTCTGCGCCTGTTTCAGCACCCGGGTGGGTGGATGGAGAATTTTATTCATCAGGGCATTACTCATGGCGGCAATCGCTTTGCGATCTTTGTCACTCAAGTGCTTGAGATTCGCAAAGGTTTTTTCCACCTCGATCTGACGCATCTGATCCACCTTTTGCCGCAGGGCCACAATGGTCGGCACCACATCCAGGCCGCCTAACCATTGCCGGAACTGACCAATCTCATGCTCGATAATCTCCTCAGCAGCGGATGCCTCTTTCTGGCGCTCCTTGAGATTGGCATTGACCACCCCCTGCAAATCATCGACATCATAGAGATAGGCGTTATTGATATCGTTGACTCGAGGATCAATATCTCGTGGCACGGCAATGTCGATGAAAAACATCGGCCGCTGTTTGCGCTGACGTAACGCGCCATTCACGTGATCCGGGTTGATAATAAAACTGGTCGCGCCGGTGGAGGAAAGCAAGATATCCACCTGTTGCAGATGATCGTGAAAATTCTCAAACAGAATGGCCTGGCCGGAAAATTCGCTGGCGAGTTTTTCTGCACGGGCAAAGGTACGGTTGGTGACCAGAACCCGATCGACACCATTATTCATGAAGTGTTTGGCCGCCAGTTCACACATCTCTCCGGCGCCGACCAACATAACGGTTTTGCCTTCAATGGTGCCGAAAATCTTTCGTGCCAATTCCACAGCAGCAAACGACACTGACACCGCATTGCCGGCAATATTGGTTTCAGTCCGCACCCGTTTGGCCACGGAAAACGCCTTGTGCAAAAAGCGGTTGAGAATCAGTCCGACGCTTTTGAACTCAACGGCATAGCCATAGGCGGTTTTGATCTGACCGAGAATCTGCGGCTCACCAATCACCATGGAGTCAAGACTGGCCGTCACCTTAAACACGTGACGAATGGCGTCATCGCCACTCAGGCTGTACAGGTGGTCTTCGAGCATCTCATCATCGAGTTGATGATAGATGGCCATAAAACGCTTGAGCTGGTTGATGCCAACCAGGGCATCTGGACCGACAGCATAAAGTTCGACCCGGTTACAGGTGGACACAATCACCGCCTCGGCAATGCCCGGCAGTGCCAGAACCTGTTCGAGAGGGGTCTGCATGTTTTCCGGTGGAAACGCCACCTTCTCGCGCACGGCAACCGGTGCCGTTTTATGACTTAGTCCAACAACAAAAATATCCATATAAAATCCGTGAAACGTTCCCTATTCAGACAATTCCGCCGATCCGATCCGGGGCTTGTTTAACGCCGGTCAACCATTCATGGAGCTGTAACTGTGCAATCCGGGCAGCAGCAGGTTGACACCGAGGAAGGTAAACAACACAAAAGCAAAACCGATGATGGCAAAAATAGCCGCCCGCCGGCCACGCCAGCCGGTGGTCAGACGACCATGCAACAGGGCCGCGTACAAAAACCAGGTGATCAACGCCCAGGATTCTTTGGGATCCCAGCTCCAGTAGGTTCCCCAAGCGGCATCCGCCCACACCGCACCGGAGATAATCCCCATCGTCATCAGGGGGAATCCGAAGGTCAGGCACCGATAATTGATCATATCGAGGGTTTCCAACGATGGCAGACGGTAATACAGCGCGGAGAATTTCTTACTCTTGAGCATCCGCTCCTGCAGCAAATAAAAAATGGCCGCGACAAAGGCAACGGTAAACACCGCATTGCCGAGAAAGGCCAGGGCGACATGGATCGGCAGCCAGAAACTGTCAAGGGCCGGATTAAGTTCCTGACCATGCATGGGAACCAGACTGCCGAACAACATCATCACCAGCACAATGGTACAGGTGGTCGCTGCCAGAACCACCATGCGCAACTTCCAGTCCACCACCAGAAATGTTCCGGCAAGAGCCCAGGCGAAGAACGACAATGACTCGTGAAGGTTGGTCACCGGGGTATAGCCGATCTCAACATAACGGGCAATCAGCGTGACGGTATGCAGGGCAAACGCCCCCATCAAGGCAAAGCGCCCCCAACGGTCCATGCCCTTTTTATTGGCAACGGCACTGAATAGATACAGGGCTGTTGCCACGGCATAGGCCACCAACGTCAGCTTAAACAACAGGATATTCAAGCTCATCTCATCCCTCGCGTCTCATCCCTCGAAATAAATACATCGTGCCGACCTCAGGTCGGCGCATCGTGTCCAGCCGTTCATAGTAGGCGCGGGAGAAAACCACGTCAACCGCTTTCCCAGCAGCAGCACTGTTACAGGCCAAACAACTCCCCTTCGACTATCTGACACAGGACATGCCCGAGAAACAACAGCAATTCGGCCCGGCGCCCTGCTGCGGCATCCGGCAACACCACCAGCGAGTCGGTTTCAACATCGGCCCACCGCGCCGAATCCCCTGCGCAGAGTACCGTCACGGCACAATCCAGATCTCGTGCCGTTTGGGCAGCACCAATCACGGCATCATCGGAGGTTCCGTCAAAAATCAACAACTGATCGTCTTCACGGGCAATCGCCTGCAAAGCACCACAGTAGAGCTGGCCGGCATCATCGCCCGCCGCAACGGCAGAACGGATCCCCGCACCCGGCTCAACATAAACAACAGGCAACGGTGGACGTTCGGTATTCAACTGATAGGCAAAAGCCTGGGCAACCGCCATGGCAATAGGAGCCATTATTCCGCTGCCGATAATCAGCAGCCGCTGCTCCTGAGCGAACGATTCCGCCAGGGAGGCGGCCAGAGGATCAAGGACATCGGCACACAGCGCCAACCCCTCTTCGAGACATTGGTTATGCTCCTGAAACAGGCTAAAAAGTTTGCTTTCAGACATAATATAAGATGAAGACTCCTTAAAAGAACAGGCAACAAACACCCCGTGCAAGAATGGCGTATATCCAGGTAATTGCCCTACCTTAGCACAGGTTCGTATCGGGATAAAACCTTCGAAAAGAGACGGATTTACTGTTTATACCGCATAATAAACCCTTGCTTTTTGCCTGATCTGTTTCTATCATTGAGAGCG
>NZ_AAEW02000030.1 GCF_000167355.1 Desulfuromonas acetoxidans DSM 684 | reverse complement strand
AAAAGAATAAGTTACGCCGTCATGTGGATTATGGCGTGCACAGTACACTGTTTTTTGAAGGCGACATTATAAACATCGCGATAGGTTTTTGCAAAGTGAACCTCAATGCCTTCTCGCAGGTAGTCGGGAAGGTCTTCAAAGTCTTTGCGATTGCTCTCCGGGAAAATCAGGATTTTTAACCCGCTACGACGGGCAGCAATGGTTTTTTCCTTCACGCCGCCGATGGGTAACACTTGCCCGGTCAGGGTTAGTTCGCCGGTCATGCCCAGCTTAGGGAGCACCGGTTTTTTACTGATCATCGACAACAAGGCGGTGGTCATGGTGATCCCGGCTGATGGGCCGTCTTTCGGTGTGGCTCCGGCCGGTACATGGATGTGAATAAAATGCTGATCCAAGAAATCTTCAGGCAGTTCGTAATCAGCCAGATGGCCCATGACATAGGAGTAGGCAATCTCACAGCTTTCCACCATCACTTTACCCAACTGGCCGGTCTGCTTAAAGCCCTTGGATTTACTCGGCATGGCACTGGCCTCAATTTGCAATGTGGCACCGCCCATGCTGGTCCAGGCCAGGCCGGTGACAATGCCTGGAACGTTTTTGAATAACTCATCCTGGGAGAAAACCGGCTTGCCAAGGTAATCTTCAACATTGGTTTTGCGGATGGTCAGTTTTTCCACCCGGTCGCTGGCAAATTCCATGGCTGCTTTGCGCATGATCTTTTTGATGCGGTTTTCCAGGCCACGCACCCCGGCCTCGCGGGCGTAGTTATCAATGATCTTTTCCATGGCGTCTTTACGGATCGTCACCTGTTTCTTGCTCAGGCCGTGATTGTCCAACGCCTTGGGGATCAGGTAGCGTTTGGCGATCTCCACCTTCTCATCCATGATGTAGCCAGACAGCCGGATCACCTCCATGCGGTCGAGCAGTGGTGCCGGAATGGTGTCGAGCTGGTTGGCCGTGGCGATAAACAGCACGTTGGACAGGTCGAACGGCACGTCAAGATAGTGATCGCGGAACGAGTTGTTCTGCTCCGGGTCCAGTACTTCGAGCAGGGCGGAAGCGGGATCGCCCTGGTAGGAGGCACCGATTTTATCAATCTCGTCAAGCATCAGTACCGGATTGGCGCTGTCGGCTTGTTTCATCGCCTGGATGAATTTTCCCGGCATGGCGCCGATATAGGTGCGTCGGTGGCCTTTGATTTCGGCCTCGTCGCGCATGCCACCCAATGAGAAGCGGTAGAAGTTGCGATTGAGAGCCGCTGCCACGCTTTTGCCGATGGACGTTTTACCGACACCCGGTGGTCCGACCAGACACAGAATGGAGCCGGAGATGTCGCCTTTCATCTTGCCGACGGCGATGAATTCGAGAATGCGGTTCTTGACGTCATCGAGACCGAAGTGGTCACGATCCAGGGCACGCTTGGCCTTGGCAATATCGTAAGAATCTTTGGTGTTCTTGCCCCAGGGCAAAATCGTCAGCCAGTCGAGATAGTTACGGCTGACGTTATACTCCGGTGAGGTTGGCTCGATCAGTTGCAGCTTCTCAAGTTCTTCGTCGATGGCTTTCTGGGCTTCGTCATTGAGGGTCAGCCCTTCAAGGCGTTCCTGAAATTTTTCAATTTCACTGGTTTTGCCCTCTTTTTCCAGGCCCAGCTCTTTTTTGATGGTTTTGAGCTGCTCCTTGAGAAAAAACTGTCGCTGCTGTTCCGAGATGTTTTTTTCAATCTGCTTGGATATCTTGCTCTGCAAACGCGAGACTTCCAACTCTTTTTTCAGCAGTACCAGCACCCGCTCAATGCGTTCGCGCACATCAAATGTGGCCAGCACTTCCTGAAGTTCCTGGCCGTCGGCCGAAGTCAGGTTGGCGGCAAAGTCAGCGAGACGGCCGGGGTCGTCCATGCTCGAACGACCGAGGAACATCTTGATCTCCTCGGAATAGAGCGGGTTGATCTTGACCAGCTCCTTGAGCGTCGAGATGATGGCCATGGAATAGGCCTTGAGTTCCTGATGATCAGAGAGCGTTTTTTCCTGCTGATAGGTTACGGTGGCGTGGAGCCCTAACTCGCTTTGATGCAATTCTTCGATGGTAAAGCGCTCCAGGCAGTTCACCAGCACCTGAATACTCTCATCTTCCGAATTGAGCACTTTGACAATTTTTCCGGCCACACCGACATCGTGAAGATTGCTCGGTTCATCCTTGCCGTCGACATTTTCCACCAATACCAGACCAAGTGTTTTGGTTGAACTGTCGGCGACCTGACGGATAACAGCAACCTTGTCTGCACCGGCAATATGCAGCGGAATTAAAATGGCCGGAAAGGCTGGACGGGGGCGCAGCGGAATAATCGGCAAACGATCCGGCAGAAGTTCGCGCGCCAGAACAAGGCTTTCACTGTCAATATCGTCGAGGTGCTCCGGTTTAATCTCGTATTCTTCATCCTCTTCGTGATGACTCATAAATAGAAATCCCTCTATAGAAGATATGGTAATAATTATAGAAAAAGCTAATCACTTCCCACGAAGAAGTCAACCCCGCCACTGTTTTCAGCGCAAGATGGGGTGAGCTGCGGTACCGCGGAGCTGAAGCACGAAGTGACCATTTTTATCGGCGGGAGTGACCAGTTGCAATAGGCTGGTCAGCGCCGGGTCAGTTGAGGGTTGCGGAATCAGGGTGACGCTCAGGTCGAGTCGACTGAGCTCGGGACGCCGTCCCGGTGTGATGCGACCGTTGGCCTGAATGACTAGATTGCCGTCGCGGCTTTGCAGTTGTTCTATGAGCAGTTGGCCGTTGTCGCGGCGTGCCCGAAGGAACAGTTCACCAAGCGAGAAGCTGTCCTCGCTGCCACCGATGGCTTTCATCCCTTCGAGGGTCAGCGACGACAGAGACAGGGTCAGTGTCTCTAACGGAAGGTTTTCCGTCAGTGTACCTGTAAGATGGAGATCGCGTAGCTGGACATCAAAGGTCAGAGCTGGCATCTCGGGGAGAGCGCCGCGCCAGTGCAGGTTGTTGGCCTGCAGTTCGAGGCGGTTGGCGCTGTTGACTGTAACGTCAAAGCTCCCATCCCATAACTCGCCGGTGAGGTTGGCTGCGGGCGTGCCGGAAAAGAGGCTGCTCCAGACCGGACTCAGCGTCAGTTGTTCTGCGGTGACGTTCACAGCGGGGGTAACCGGAATATGGGTGAATTCGATATCCAGTGCCAGGGGAAAACCCAGAGTCGTTGCCCCGACATCTACCGGTTGCTGCAGTCGGACGGTTAATTCCTGTTGCAACCGTTGGCGGATCACGTCACCGGGGAAAAAGACAAACAGGCCGAGGAGAAAGAACACACCCGTCGCCAGAATGTATAACAGGCTTTTTTTCAAGAGTATTGTGGTGTTCTCTGCAGCCATGTCTACCCTTTAGTGTACGCGGAGATGCGCAGAGAACTGTCCAGTTGCTGGGCATTGTCAAAGCGGACCTTGAGTTGTAGGGCTTTGACCTGGAGTGGTACCGGAGCACTGTTGAAACTTTGCAGCAGTTGCAGCATTTGCCCTAACGACACATTTTCCAGTTTGATCTCCACCGCTTCTTCGGTGATATCGTTGTGGCTCACGGCAGGCATCGGACGCATGGAGGTGAGGTTCTCCCGCCCGGCAATGCGTGTCACCTGACTCTCTACATAGGCGAACAGGGCAAAATCACCGGCACTGGCCTGACGGCGTTGCAGAGATTTGATCTGGCCCTGAATCATACGGTAGTCCTGTTGCAGCTCTTTCGCCTGTTGCAGTTGTTGCTGACGAGAGGCGATTTTGCTGTCAAGGCGCTCCATGGTGGCAACGTAGGGAGCGATCATGGCCAGATAGATCACTGTGGCGATGACAAATATTGCGGCAACCAAAACCATAGCCAACTCGCGAGGAGAAAGTTGTTTCATCATAATGCACCTCCTTGCTGGGCATGACCGATACTGATCTGCAGGCGGAACGATACCTGTTTTCCTTGAATGCCCATCTTGGCATCGGCAATGCGTACGGCTGTGAATGAGGTACTTTTACGGAGTTCCCCGGCCAATCGGTTGACGCTGTCAAACGAGTCGGTTACGCCTTCGACATTGAGATTTTCCGGTTCATAATTGAAGGTTTTGATGTCAACGGTGATATCTTTCGGTGTGTGGGTGGAAAAGTCGCGCAGCACGGCGAGAGCGGAGGTTGACTTGTCCAGACCGACTAACCGGCCGGTTTCGCGTAATCGGTTGAGTTCAACGGTGAGCTGCTGGACTGGGTCGACAATGGCTGTTTGCCCCGGCAGCGTTTCGCGGAACACCTGATTGAGTTGTTTGCGGTAATCTTGCGCGACCTCGGTTTTAAACTGGTAACTGTGCAAAGCGGTTGCTGCCAGGATCGCCAACGACGCCAGCAGTAATCCACCGCCAATGTAGAAATGTTTTTTCAGCGCGGCCCATTCACTTTTCAGGGTGAACGGTCCGCGGCGGAAATTGATCAGTGGTTGGTCGGTTGCCAGAGCCATGGCACAGACCGGAAGAAACGCCGGATCAATGGGATTTCCGCTCTCTTCGAGCGGTACTGTGATCATCTCCCAATCCATCTCTTTGATCGCTGAAATAAGCGTCGGGGTGACATCGCTGCCGATCAGACACAGAGGTTGCTGGCTTAAGCGTTCAGCACGGCACAGCAGGCTGGCTTCTCGGTGGATCTGTTCGGCAAGACGCTGTGGTGTGTCCTCCACAGGACCGCAGTTTTCATGGCTGACCATCTCTGCGTCAACCACCAGGCTGAGGGTCAGTTCTCCGGCGTGAGCACGGACCAGAACCCCGTTCGTCAGCCAGGGACTCAAACCGCTGATTTCGGTAAACGGTGTCAGACCCAGGACATGGATGGGGATTTTCCCGCTGTCGAACGGGTCCAGAAACTCGGCGATTTTTTGTTGCGGATAGGTGGCGGCTGTTGTGGTGAACTGACCGTCTTCACCCCTGGCAACGGTGGTGGCGACAAGATGGTCGCTGATGTCGACCGGCAGTTGTGACGCCAGCTCCATACCTGCAGCAGCGTCAATTTTGCGTGGATCGTTAAAGGGGAAATTCAACCGCCGCACAAAACTGTCGTCACCGGGCAGAACGGTGCAGAAGCGGTCGCCGAATCCAGCCGGACCATCGAGCATCTGGTTGACGACATCGGCAATGTCGCTGTCCGGTTCAAGTGGCTGCTCCACTTTACGCAGCAGCACCGGTTTCTCCTTGTCGCCATCGAAAATTACCAGGCGGATCCTGTTGGAAGTTACTTCAAGTCCAATCCGTCGTTTCGTCATGCGTATGAACCTCTCGCTCTTACGAGCTGTGTTGCTGTGGCTTGTGTTGATTTTGAATTAACGTATTTCAAAATAGACAATCCGGTTGTCATCTTTTTCTACCGTTGCCCGAGCCCGGCGTTCGCCGTCATTGACACTGGCCCGGGTGTCGATTCGGTAGTAATTGGCCTTCACTTGCACATAACCGTTGATCGCCCAGTAGAAGGTTTCCCAGTTTGACAGCTCCTTGAGTTCTTCCACCGATTCCAGTGGCCGATCCTTGCGTTGCTGGACAATCGCTTCGGCTGTGTCCATGGTCATCTCTTCCGCCAGAGCGTAAAGCACCTCGGCGCTGGCCGAATTAAGATGGATCTTGTTGTCACCGTACAGGCTGACATGGGGGCGCAGTTTTTTGATCTCTTCCGCGGTGAATCCGGCAATCAGTTGGAGTTCCTCCAAGGTGTCCATCGGACCGTTTTTGCAATAGGTAGCCGGGTCCTGCAACGCATAATAACCGGCTTCGGCACCTGCCGGTTGTGGATCATCATCCGGATCCAGCCAGTCAATCAGTGCATCAACATGGCTGTGCGGTTGGGTAATCTCAAGGATGTCAAACAATCGCAGGCAGCGGTCTTTGACCACGGCATCAATGTTGCCACTGCTGCTGACCAGATCGTTGAGATTGATGCGACCGTCCAGCGGTGTCACCTCAATGGTTACCCAGCCGTTGTCTCCCACCGGATAATTGCTGATGCCACGTGCCCAGAGTTCATCGTAACCGTCATAAGCGTTGTCGTCGTCGGCAAGAATCATCTGACCGACCTGAATGCCGCCCTTGGCAATGTAATAGGACCGGGTCGTATCGCGATACGTCTCGGCCAATCGCAGATCCACCAGGGTGGAAAAGGACAATTCACTGAGCAGTGCCGCCAGCAGGGCGGTGATTGCCAGAACCAGCAGCAGAGCCATGCCGCGTTCGTTGCCGAGCGGTTTTTTTGCAAAAAAAACGCTCATTTTTATCGCTCCACCCTGGGCATGGTCAGGTCAAACGCGGTCATCAGTTCGATATCTTCGCCCGTATTGCTGTGGATCGTCAGTTGCATCTCCACGGTTTGCGGCAGTGTCTCTGTGATGGTGCTGTCCCAGTCGTCTTGCCATTCGCTGCCGTCATAAAAGCGCCAGACAATGGCTTTGATCTGGCTGCTCATTCGTTGTTTTCTCGCGACGTCGTCGGTGACAAACAACGGCTGAGCGCTGCGATACAGGGTGCCAACTGTTTTTCCCAGATCGGTCTCCAGTTCATAACGCACCTGCGTAACGCCACCGGGCGAATCGCCTGTGGTCAGGGCCGAGGTGGATGAAAACGCGAGATACGGCTGACCGAGGCTATCTTCGCCGCTGTCGAAGGCTGAGCGATCATTGTCGGTGTTGAGGTAACAGGTGCGAATCTCGCGACCGAGGCGGTCAAAAATAATGCGTGCCTGATGGTAGGCTTCCGAATCGCTGTGCAGCCTTTTCTCGGTGGCACTCAACGTGGTGAACACGCCATACACGGCGGTCAGCACCAGACTGAGCAGGGTGATCGCCACCAGCACTTCAATCAGGGTGAATCCACCTTCGGTTCTGTCAGTTGAACAGGAACGAGTCAAGAGTAACCTCTTCATTGCGCTCTTTTTTGCCCCACAACACCGAAACCGACACCTGTTGAACGCCGGAAACCGGGGTGGCGCTGTATTCGACCTGCCAACGATATTGCTGATAGGGTTCTTCCCAGTCCCCTTCGAGTTCCGAGGTGTCCAGCTCGCCAAGGCGCGATTCGGTTTCCAGTTCACTCATTTTGTGTTGGGCGAGCATGGTTGCCGTGGTGATGCGCTGTACTTCGTCGTTGCTGAACACACTGCGGTTGGCCAGGCTCAGGCAAGCAATGAGAGCTGAGCCGATAATGGCCAGGGCAATCATCACTTCCAACAGGGTGAACCCGCATTGCCGTGAGGCGCTGCGTTGATCAGAAACTGTCGTTGCCGTCGTCAAACTCATGGTAGCCTTCTTCGATCTCAGCGCTGCCGGTAAACGGCAGCAGGTGGATCGTTAACTCGTTGCCGTCGTCCTGTTTGTCCTGTTGCAGATGCACCGTGGTCTGCGGCAGCCATCCCTGGGGGTGAAAGGTGATGGTCACCGTGCCAGTGGTCATTTTGCCCCGCTCATCCACCCAGATATCCTTGATATCGACATTACCGGGAAACCGGTATTGACGCACCCGACCCTCCGGTGTCTGCCATTCGCCCAGCTCTGAGAGCTGCTCCACCGTGCACAGGTTGTCGTCAAGGTTAAAGACCAGACGATGTTGTGTCGCGGTCAAGGCGGTTTCATTGAACAGGTATTTCACCATGCCGGCCAGACGGCGGGCACTGTGGTTGAGATTATTTTCCGCCACCGAGCCGAGCAGCGGGACCGACAGCACGGCAAACAGGCTGATCAAGGCGACGACGATGCTCAATTCAACCAGGGTGAACCCTCGCGAATTATTCAATCTCCCAACTTTTAACGTCGGCATCCTTGCCTTCTCCACCCGGTTCACCATCGGCACCGTAGGACAGCAGGTCGTAGTCTCCGTTAATGCCGGGACTCAAAAAAATATAGTTGCCTCCCCAGGGGTCACTGGGGATTTTTTTCATGTAGCCGCCTTCGCGGTATTTGATGGGAATGCGGCCCGATTCCGGTTTTTCAACCAGGGCTTGCAACCCTTGTTCGGTGCTGGGAAACAGGCCGTTGTCCAACTTGTAGAGAGCCAGGGCATCTTCGATCCCCTTGATCTGCAATTCGGCCTTGGTGCGACGCGCTTCTTCGGGGCGGTCGAGCAGTTTTGGAACGACAATACCGGCAAGAATGCCGAGAATGACAACGACGACCATGACTTCAATCAAGGTGAAGCCACGTTGATTGTGGCGGATGATAGCGCTTTTCTTCATGGTGCAAGACTCCTTATCGTTTATGACATTTTAAATCGGATTCAGTTGTTCTGTTCGCAATACGCAACAGGTTAACCGAGGCCCTGGCTGGCCTGGAAGATCGGCAGCAGCACCGCCAGGACAATGAAGCCGATAATACCGCCCATGGCAAGGATCATCAGCGGCTCCAGCAGCGACAGCAGTCCGGCCAGGGTGATTTCCACCTGGCGGTCTTGACTGTCGGCCACTTTGATCAGCATCTCTTCAAGCGTGCCACTGCGTTCACCGACGGCGGTCATCTGGGCCAATAGCGGTGGGAAAACGCCGGAGCGCTTGAGCGGCTCGGCCAGGCTGGCCCCTTCACGCACTTCAAGTGACGTTGTTTCTACGGCCGTGCGCAGGACTTTATTGCTCAGTAGGCCGCAACTGATCTCCAGGGCTTTGAGCAGGGGAACACCGCTGTGCAGTAGGGTGCCCAGAGTCCGGCTGAAGCGGGCCGTGGCAATCTCGCGTTGAATCCGGCCAATCAAGGGCAGTTTTAATGTCCAGCCGTCGAGTTTGAAGCGACCGGCCTCGGTGCGTCGATAGCGCAGCAACGCCACAATGCCGCCGCCGATCAGTAACGCCACCAGCCAGCCATAGGCTGAAATCAGGTCGCTGGTGGTGATGAGAAGACGGGTCGGTAACGGCAGGGCCTGACCGAGATCTGTGAGCATACGGGTGATCTTCGGCACGACAAAGCTGAGCAAAAACAGCAGAACACCAACGCCGACAATGGCCATCAGTACCGGATAGGCCAGAGCCGAAACCGTGCGCGAACGCAGTCGGGCCTGCTCTTCGAGAAAGTCGGCCAGTCGCAACAGAACCTGGTCGAGGGTACCGCTGTTTTCACCTACTTCCACCATGCGCTGGTAAAGATCGGGAAATGAACGCCCCTGCTCGGCGAGTGCCTGAAACAGTGAACTGCCTTGACGCACCTCTTCGCGTACCTGGGTGTAGAGACGGGCCTGGGCCGGGTTTTCCACCTGTTCGACCACGGATTGCAGGGCTTCATCCAATGGCACGCCGGCCTGCAGCAGGGTGGCGAGCAGGCGGGTGGTGGTGGCCAGATCATTGACAGGCAACCGGGAACGGCGCGGCAGTGACCAACGGCGGCGAGCCGCTGTTTTCGGCTGCTCTTCCAAGGTGCTGACGTAAATGCCCTGATCGCGCAGTTGTTCCAGTGCCGCACGTTTGCTTCCCGCTTCTAAGCTGCCTTTGGCGGTTTTACCTTGCTGGTTGAATCCGCTGTAGTCAAAAAGCGCCACGCCTAGGCCTCCTCTTGCGTGACTCGGATCACTTCCTCAAGGGTGGTGACCCCCTGGCGGGCCTTTTCCAGCCCGGCCTGACGCAGCGGTACCATCCCCTGACCAATGGCGGTCTGGCGGATGGAGGCGGCATCGATATTGGCCAGCAGTTGACTGCGAATGTTTTCACTCATGGTCAACAGTTCGTAGATGCCGCTGCGGCCACGATAGCCGATGTTCATGCATTTATCACAGCCACGACCGCGATAGAAGGTGTGTTGCCCGGACGGGTCGAGGCCGATCTGGCTCAGGATACTCGCTTCCGGCTGATAGGCTTCGCGGCAGTGCGGACAGATGGTGCGTACCAGGCGTTGAGCAAGAATACCGACAATCGATGACGCAGCGAGGAATGGTTCAATGCCCATCTCCACCAGACGGGTTAGACCACCGGCGGCATCATTGGTATGCAGGGTGGAAAACACCATGTGGCCGGTTAAGGCCGACTGCACGGCGATTTCGGCGGTTTCATGGTCGCGGATTTCACCGACCATGATGATATCCGGATCCTGACGCAGGATGGAGCGCAGTCCGTTGGCAAAGGTCAGGTTGATTTTCGAGTTGACCTGAATCTGACCGACTCCGGCGAGCTGGTATTCAATCGGATCTTCGACGGTGATGATGTTCTTTTCCCGGTCGTTGAGACGACTCAAAGCGGCATACAGGGTGGTGGTCTTACCACTACCGGTTGGGCCGGTGACCAGAAAAACACCGTGAGGTTTGCTGATCTGCTTCTGCAGTTGCGTCAGCAGCTCATTCTCCATGCCGATATCTTCCAAGGACAGGACATTGTTGCTCTTGTCGAGCAGACGCAGAACAATCCGCTCGCCGAATGCCGTGGGCAGCGACGACACACGCACATCAACATCCTTGGCGGCGATGCGCACCCGGAAGCGACCGTCTTGCGGCAGACGTTTTTCAGCAATGTTCAATCCGGCCATGATCTTCAGGCGTGAGATGATGCTGGCTGTGGCGCGAAATGGGGGCCGCAACACCTCGTAAAGCAGGCCGTCAATGCGGTAGCGCACAATCAGCTCGGTTTCAAACGGCTCAATGTGAATATCACTGGCGCGCTCTTTATAGGCCTGGGTGATCAGGCTGTTGACGAAGCGGATAATCGGCGCTTCGTCATTGCTGTCGAGCAGGTCAGCCGGTTCCAGGTTACGGACAAAATCGTCGTCGCTGTCGCCGATGTCGCTGACCATGTCATGGGCGGCTCCGGCGTGGGTCTCGTAACTGCGGTTGATCAGCGCGGTGATCTCTTCACGTGCCGCCAAACACGGCTCAATACGCACCTTGGCCAGAGCGGTCAGGTCGTTGATGGCATTGCGGTCAAACGGGTCGGCCATGAGCAGTTTCAGGTGGCGTTCGTCGCGACTTAAAGGGATCACCACATGTTGCCGTGCGTACGCCAGCGGGATCAGGCTGAGCAGATCCTCAGAGGTGATCACCTCCGGCAGGCTGTCGAGATAGTCGAGTCCCAACTGCTCGGCCAACGCCTGACTGAGCTGTTGTGAGGTGATGGCCTGTTGCTCAAGCAGTAATTCACCAATGCGTTGCTCGCTGTCCTGCTGGCGTTCCAGAGCATTGTTGAGGGCATCATCACCGAGTCCGAACCGTTGTTGCAGGATCTCTCCAAGACGGGGCGCTGCAGCCATAATCAGTTCTGCTCCGTGTTGTCGTTTGAGGCCTCTGGGTCGTTTTTGATGCGATCAAAGGTTTCCCGGTTGATCGTGGTGACATTGGAAAGGTCTTCCATGTCGCTGATGATCGTTGGTGTTATGAAAACAAGTAAATTGGTCTTCACTTCCTTATTGTCTTTGCTTTTAAACAACCAGCCCAGCAGGGGAATGTCGCCGAGGAGTGGAACCTTACTGATGGTTTCCTGCTGGTTGGTGGAAATCAGTCCGCCGAGTACAACGGTTTGCCCATCTCTCGCCAGGACCGTATTGCTGATTTTTCGTGTTGTGAAAGTAGGACCGACGCTGTTGACGTCGCCAACGCTATCCGTCAGGTCCGTTGTTTCCTGATAGACATTCAAACGAACGAGTTCCCCTTCAGTGATCTGAGGTGTGAAGCGCAGGGTCAGGGCAACATCTTTACGTTCAACTGAGACGCTCTGAGCCAGACTGTCACTGCCGGTACTGTCGGTGAGGCGTGAGGTGATGATGGGGACGTTGCGGCCGACGACGATTTCTGCCTCTTCATTGTCTGAGGTCAACAGACGCGGAGCAGAGAGGATGTTTACATTTGTGTCGTCTTTAGAAAGCTTGATCAGGGCGGAAAATGCTGTCACCTGACTGTCGTCAACGCCATCACCATCCGTGTCAACGCCAATCAGTTTACTGAAGCCTCCTGCCAGTAAACCATTCACCGATGTGGTGAGCAGGGACTCTGGGTCTGAAAGAATGCCACCCGGAGCAGAGTTCGATGAAAGATTAACAATACCTTCGTTGCCGACTTCAAAAGCGCCCTGAAGCTGAGAGCCGAGAGCTTCGGTGGCATCCATGGACAGTTCCATGATCAGCGCCTCGACATACACCTGTTTGCGGCGAATGTCGAGTTGTTTGATGATGTCCTTGATGATGACGTAATCCTCCGGCGTGGCATTGATCACCAGAGCATTGGTCGGCTTGTCAGCGGATACGGTGACATTGGTCTGGATGGCCGCCGCAGGAATTGTCCCTTTGCCGCCGGCAGCAGCTGACGAGGACGTCGCTGGCTTCTTGATGCCGGAGAGGATCTCGTTGAGGGTTTTACTCAGTTCTTCCGCATCGGCATTTTCCAGATAGTAGAGATTGATGCGGGCGTGTTCTTGCGTCGGTTCCTGATCCAGTTCGGCAATAAGGCTGAGGATGGTGGTCATGTCGTCCGATGTGGCCATCACCACCAGGCGGTTGGTGCGCTCATAGGCAATCACCTTGCTGGTTGCGTCGGCAGAGCTGGTGGTGACGTTTTTGCTGGCACGGCGACGCGATGTTGCTTTGGTGTTACCGCTGGAAAGAATGTCATTGCAGATGGTGGCGGTTTCCTTGGCGTCGGCAAATTGCAGTGGGATCACCTGCATGTCCTGCAATGCCCCCGGCACATCCAGTTCGCGGATGATGGTGGTCAGCCGTTGGATGTTAGAGGCGCTGTCGGAGATGATCAACATGTTGGAGGGTTCGTACACCACCACGTTACTGGTTTTGGGCATCAACGGGCTGAGGATCGACTCGGCAATATCGGCGGCGTTGATGTTTTCCAGAGAGATCATGCGGGTGACAAACTGATCTTGCGCCAGATTGCCCGTCATGGTCGGTAGATTGCTCTCTTTAGCCGATTTGATCGGTACGATTTTGTTGGTCTTTCCGGAGGGAACAACCGTATAGCCTTTGACGTTGAGCACGGTCAAAAACAGCTGATAGGCCTCGTTGACCGACATTTGTTGTGAGGAGATGATAGTGGCTTTGCCGCGAATCGAATCGTCGTAGACAAAGTTCTTTCCGGTCAGTTCGCTGACCGTACGAATCAGATCGGTCAGTTCAATGTCCTTGAAATCAAGGGTAATGCCGACACCGTCGGTTTGTGCCTGGCAGGCAGAAGTCAGCGGCCCGGCCAGTAGCACGGAACCCAGTAGCATCATCACAACGGCAAAGGTGAATTTTCGGATCAGCACCGTATCGTCTCCTTACTTGATCTCATATTGAAAGTTCAGTGACTGCCCTGCGCGTTGCAGATCAACACTGAGATTTTTGGCTTCACGTAATTGTTGAAAGACCTGCAACCCTTTTTCCGGGCTGTCGAGGCTGGTGCCATTGATGGCAAACAGCACATCGCCCCGTTTCAGGCCCATCTGATAGAGCAGGGTACCCCGTTGAATGCGCTTGATCATAAAGCCTTCGGTTTTTCCGCCGACCACATAGGGATCAACCCGAACCTGTTTGATCAACTGGGCGATGTTGGTGCGGGCCTTTTCCGCCTCGTCGGCAGAGATTTGCCAGCGGTTGTTGCCCAAGGCCTGTACTTCGTAACTGGTGTTGGTGCGTGCCGTGGTACCCGGACGCCGTGGTGAGGGCGTGTCGGCAACCTGATTGCCCGTCGTTTCCAGGTTTAAAACAACGACCGTGCCGTCATTTTGTTCGATCTCGACAAAGTCACGTGTGACCGTGACCAGAGTGCCGCTGCCGGGCACCAGATGGTCGATACGGATCACTTCGATCTGGCCGTTGATGTTGATCACCGCCAGAGACTCATCCTCGGCAACTACCGTACCGACAAGCGTCATGTTGCTGCTGGTCACCTGGGTGCGTTGTCCAGCTCTGGCAGCAGGTGTTGCTGCGGTGACTGTGGCGGCCTGGGCCGGTCGGGTGGAATCGAAAATGTTGCGTTCGAGAATGATCCGGTTGTCTTGAGGCGCGCGGTTGCGTTCTTTGCCGGAGAGGTGTGTCGATGTGTTGGCAGCAACGGTTTCTTGTGAGGCCAGTTGAATGCCGGCTTCACTGGAAACCAGCCACGCCAGGGACAGACCGAGGGCGGCACAGAGCAACAGATAATACGCGGGGAGAAAACGATGGAATAAGGTCAGCATGCACATCCCGAAAGAGCTAAAAAGTTAACGTCGGCGGACAGTATAACAGACTTGTTTCACAGAGAGAATGGCTATTCCTTATCTGTTGGTCAAGCTTAATGTGTGTCCGGGCTTTCAGGTGTAAAACGTTTCAAGAGAGTAACAGGACTAAGCGAGGAGGGATAGTGTTTTCTTGTTGTGTTACCGGGGGGGATGATGGTTTGAATACAACGTTTACCGTGATAGCGGCAGGAAAAACATGAGGGGATGCAAAAAGACAGGGATTATGAGGGACTGTTGAGTTGTGGTTGCGCGAGCTTTTTGGGCTGTGGCGAATGAAGGTTTCACGCCTCACAGCAGTTGGCGCGTGTGCAGGAGCATTCACAGGAGACGAGAATGTTTTCAGCCATACCGCAGCCAATGGCCAGTTTGACCCCTTTGGACTGAATTACCAGGGGACCGCAGTTACTGGAGATGACTTCGATCTCTTCACCGGGCATCAGGCCCATGGCATGCAGTTTGCCCCGTAATCTGCCACCGCCGGTAAAACCCTTGACGAACACGGTATCACCACTTTTACATTGAGACAAAGGACACATGGCTTCACTCTCTAAAGATATCGAGGATTTCTACACCAGGGAGCGGGTATCCGTTCACCTGTTAGATATTATGCTAAGCCCGTCGTGTCCTTCTTGTCAAGCGGTAATGATAATGGTTATCAATTTTATTGGATCTGGCGTAATAGCTGTTCCATATCTTCAGCCGGAACCGGTCTGCTGAACAAAAAGCCCTGTCCCTGATGACAACTGCGCTTGACGAGAAATTGCACCTGGTCCTCGTGTTCGATCCCCTCGGCGACAACTTTCAGGTTGAGACTGTGAGCCAGAGCGATGACAGAGGTGGCCAGGGCCGCATCGTGCTCGTCACTGGTGACGCGCTCAATAAACGATTTGTCGATCTTCAGCTTGGTCAACGGGAAGTAACGCAAGTAACTTAGCGACGAATAGCCGGTGCCAAAGTCGTCAATGGCCAATCCGGCACCCAGCTCGGTCAGCTCAATCATGGTTGCGGTCGATTTATCAATGCTGTCCATGATCATGCTTTCCGTGACTTCCAGCTCCAGACAGGCTGGATTGATTCCCGTTTCCTTGAGGGTTTTTGCCACATTGCGTACCAGGGCTTTATGACGGAATTGCAGCGGCGACAGGTTGACCGCCACGGTAACGGCGGGCAGGCCCTGATCGTGCCACATGGCAACCTGCTGACAGGCCTGGCGTAAGACCCATTCGCCGATGGAGACGATCAGACCGGTTTCTTCTGCCAAAGGGATGAAATCGGCCGGGGAAATCAGCCCCCGTTGCGGGTGTTGCCAGCGAACCAGAGCTTCCATGCCGGTGATCTGCTGAGAGTCGAGTTGAATTTGTGGTTGATAGTAAACGCGCAGTTCATTGCGGGCCACGGCTTTGCGCAGGTCGTTCTCCAGTTCAAACACCCGTTTCGTTGTCTGGGTCATCTCCCGCTCAAAAAATTGGTAGCGGTCTTTGCCCTCTGATTTGGCGCGGGTCATGGCGATGTCGGCATGGGACATCAGGGTTTTCGGACTTTCACCATCCTGCGGATAGCTGCTGATACCGATGCTGGCCGTCAGGTAAATTTCGTTGGGCTGAACATGGATCGGTTCTATCAGTTGCTCCAAAAGTTTTTTGGCTGTTTTAGCGGCATCTTGCGGGTGGCGGCAATCTTCCATGATCACGGCAAATTCATCGCCGCCGAGACGGGCCAGGATCTGGTTTTCGGCCAGGCAGTTGTGGAATCTTTCTGCCGCCTGGGTCAGAGTGTTGTCGCCGATCTCGCGGCCGAGAGATTCGTTGATCTTGGTAAAGCGGTCGAGGCCGATAAACAGCAGCACAACGTGGTTGCCCTCGTGGTTTCTGGCAATGGCCTGGTTGAGTCGGTTGCGAAACAACACCCGGTTCGGGAGGTTGGTGAGCAGGTCGTGATTGGACATGTAGAGCAGCCGCGATTCTTTCTCGTCCAGGCTGGCCTCAAGGCGCAACCGGTCGGTGATGTTGCGTGCTGTGGATACCATGCCGTCAAATTGTCCATTGTTGATCAGGGGCGAAGCTTCAATCTCATATATCGACAGCGTGTCTTCCTTGTCGCGGCGGTGTTGGAGAATGCGGACCGGTTGTTGCGTTCTGCGTACGGTTTCAAACGGGCACTCGTTGTCATTATTGTCGTTACCGTTGTCACACTCGCGGCATTTTTCGCCGAGGCAGTCCTCGTTGCCCAGTTCTGTTTGCGCGGAGCGGTTGAGCATAATGATCTCTTTGTTGGTGTTGAGCACCCGAATCGGATCGACAACACCGTCTATGACGGCTTGCAAAAAGCGCCGCTCGCGGTAAAGCCCGATGGTGGCTTCTTCCACTTCACTAGTGGTGACATGGGCAATCTGGCAACTCAGGGCGGCTCCCAGACACAGAGCCAGGAAGGCCATCGTCAGGATCTGTTGCAAATCCTGCCAGGCACGCCGGTTCAGCTCACTGTGGCGCAGGCCGAAATGGAGGACCGCCTGAGTTGTCGCGATGTCGGTCATAATATGATCAAAAATTTGGTTGTCTTGATCGATGATGGTGCGATACGCGATGATCTTGTCATAAGGTGTTGACAGGCCAACGAGGTCCTGGGGAAACCCGTTGTCAAACGTGTGAACCAGAGGCGAGCCATTGACGCTCAGGTAGGCGTAGGCAATAGCGCTGTCGCTGTCAACGGTGCGTTGCAGGCGTTGCAGCAGGCCGATCTTGTCGTTCCATAAGATCTGATCCGGCAGTTGCATGGTCATAAGCTGGGCTTGGGTAACGTAAAATGTCTTGCTGGCCTTGTGGAAGTTGCGGGTCTGCGAAAAGATCGCGGTCATGGTGATGCCGATAATCAATAGCAGCATCAACGCAAAAGAGCGCCAGAAAATACGGCGTCGTAATGGCAGTTTGTCGGGGCCGATCTCTAGTGTTCGATACATACCTGCGCCATTTCACGAATACCGTCGTATTCACTGTCGTTTGCCAGAGTAAAAAAATCAATGCCGAGGTTGTCGAGAATAAAACGACCCTGTTCGCTTTGATGGATGGAGAGAAAGATGTCGCGTAGATCCTGTTTGAGTTGGGGGGCGATGCCGGGAGGGACAACCACCGGCGGCATGCCAAAATTTTGCGAGCATTCAACAACACGTACGTTTAAGGCGCTGGGGTCTTGTTCTTTGACCATGTGGTTAAGGATCAATGAGTCGACGGCGGCACCATCGCAAATGTGATGAGCAACGGCGTGTATCGCTTTGTCATGGGTGCCGCTGTACGTGACACTGGCAAAAAACGTCTGCGGTGTTTCCTGACGTTGGGCAAGCAGGAACGTTGGAGCCAGGCAGCCGCTGTTCGACGACTTGGAGGTGAAGGTGAACCGTTTGTCGCGCAGGGCTTCGAGGCTGGTCAAGGGGCTGTCCTTGGCAACAATGATATCGCTGTGGTAGACCCGTTGTCCTTTAATGATGGGGATGGCCAGCAGTTGTAAGCCGTAGTCATCGTGTCCCAGGGCGTAGCTGCCAGAACAGACAAAGGCCAGGTCGATGCGATTGTTTTTCAGCAGGTCATCAATCTCTTCATAGGTGGGACGCTGAACAAAAGCCACCGGCTTGTCCAGATGCTCGCCGATCAGTTCGAGCAGGTCACGGTATAGTGCCTCGGTGGTTTGTGGCGATGTCATAGCCGAGACGGCAATGCGCAAAGGGTCTTCAACGGGTTCATTATCAGTCTGGGCTGACCGGGAAAAATTGATGTGCAGGGGCTTCTCAGATGAGAATATGGTGACTCGGCTGAACCAGAATAGGCCATAGATCAGTGCGATCAGGGCTAAAAACACGATTACATAGGTGCATTTTTTCATCGTGCCATCCTCATGAAGTGATCGGTGAAGGTTAACGAAGGGTAGATATGCAAAGGGTGTGCCTTGGTACAGAGCGCTGTTCGTGCGTGTCGGACGTGGGGGGAAAGACGATGTGAGGATGTTGGTGGGGGATTTCTCTGGTGAAAAGACTCTGGGTGGGTGGTTTCACCCAGAGAGGGCAATCAGCGGAACTGGCGCGATGGGATGATAATGGCGATCAGATAGCACAGCCCTGAAAGTAGAGCGATGGTGGCTCCGGCAGGCAGGTCATAGTTGTAGGATAACGCCAGACCGCCGCTGGTGATGCCGAGGCCGATCAGGGTTGCCAGGGCCATCATAACGACCAGTGTTGCTGCGTAAAGACGTGCTGTAGCGGCTGGCAGGGTGAGCAGGGCGATCACCAGAATCAAGCCGACAATCTGGATCAGGATAACGACGGTTACGGCAACCAGACATAGCAGCAGGGTGTTGAGGGTTTCCACCCGGATGCCGCGCAGCGTTGCAAATTCGGGATCGTAGCACAGGGCCAGCAGTTGTTTGAAAAACAGACCGGTGAACACCAGAATGATGCCGTCAAGTCCGGCGATCAGCAACAGATCCTGACGGGAGATCATCAGCACGTTACCAAACAGATAACTCATCAAGTCGACATTGTAGCCGGGGGTTTTGGCAATAAACAGAATGCCGGTCGCCATGCCAACCGCCCACAACGCACTGATGATCGTGTCCTCCTGCTGATGGCCGCGGCGATTGACAAAGCTGATGATGATCGCTGCCATCAGGGCGGCAATCAGGGCACCGAGCAGGGGGGCTTTGCCGAGAAAAAAAGCGACACCCATGCCGCCGAGAACCGCGTGGGCAATGCCCCCGGCCAGATATCCAATGCGACGCACTACGACAAACGAGCCGACCACGCCACAGGTGAGACTGGCGAGAACGCCTCCCAACAGGGCGTTTTGCAGGAAGGTGTGCTGGGCAATGGCTTCGAAAAAACTCATAAACAATCCTTGGCGTCGAGACAGGTGTCGTGGTGAACCATACTAACTGGCGTTGCATAGAGGTGCTTGATGGATTCGCTGTCTACCGGGCTGGTGCTGTGACAGACCAGGGTCCGGTTCAGACAGGCGACCCGGGTGACGCAGCGGGAGATAAAGCCGACATCGTGGGAAACCAGGACAATGGCAATGCGCTCATGCAGGTGGTGCAGCAGATCGAAAAAGTTCTCACCATGATGCGGGTCAATGTTGGCGGTGGGCTCATCAAGCAGCAGAACATCGGGTTCGCAGGCCAGGGCACGGGCGATCAGCACGCGTTGTCGTTGGCCGCCGGATAATGCGGTCATGGGGTGCTTGCGCAAATCGAGGATGTCGGCTTCGCGCATGGCTTGTTCGGCGATCTCCAGATCGTGGCGCGAGTAGCCAAGCAGTGCGCGGGTTTTGCCGAGACGGCCCTGCAGTACAGTGTCCTTGACGCTGATGGGAAATGCACTGTCAAATGTCGCGAATTGCGGGACGTAGCCCAGGCGGGTTCGAGCTTGTTCCGGAGTGCGGCCGAATACGCGTACCTGGCCGCTGTCCGGTTGCAACAGGCCAAGCATCATTTTGAGCAGCGTGCTTTTGCCGCCACCGTTCGGGCCGACGATGCCGAGAAAGTCGCTGGTGTCTAACGTCAGGTCGATATTTTCCAGAATCAGCCTGTCATCATAGCTGAAGCTGACATTGTCTAATGCGATGGCTGTGGCCATGGCGTCTCCAATGCTTGGGAAATTCTATCGGCGGTCATTATCAGAGTTTGAGGAATGTTCTCTGCCAACGGATCAAGAATGGCAACCTGAGCGCCGATCTGGTCGGCGATCGCCTGTGCCGCCTTGCGGCTGAATTGCTGCTGGACAAAAATCACCCGGACGTTCTGAGTGCGCGCCAGCTCGGCGGTTTGCGCCAACTGAATACCGCTGGGTTCTTTGCCGTCAATTTCAATGGCCAATTGCTCCAAGTGGTAGCGGTGAGCGAAGTATCCCCACGATGGGTGGAATACCATAAAATGACGGCCATGGAAATGTTCGAGTTTCTGTTTGACCTGTTCGTGGGTTTGTAACAGCTTTTCACGCAGTTGTTCGAGTCCGTCAGTAAAGGTTTGTTGATGTTGGGGGGCGAGAGCACACAGGTGTCGGGTGATGTTTTCAGCCAACGTGATGGCATGCAGCGGGTCAAGCCAGATATGCGGGTCCATCATCTGATCATGGCCGTGCCCGTGATGTTCCCCCTCGTGGTGGTGATGGCCGCTGATCGGTTGCAGGGTGATGCCCTGACGAATGTCTGCAACGTTCAGTTTCGGCAGCATCTGCTGCAATCGCGGAAGCCACACCTCTTCAAAGGGCACGCCGATGGGAAACAGGATATCCGACTCTGCCAGGGTGGTCATGCTTTGCGGCGACGGATCCCAGGTGGCCGGTGTCTGGCCGGGGGCGATGAGGATCGCCACGTCGGCAAGGTCTCCGGCAATGGCGTGAACCAAATAGTGTTGCGGGGCAATGCTGACGACAACCTTCAGCGGTGTGGCCAGGGCTGAGCCGGCTGAAAAAATCACGCAGGCCAGAAATGCTGTAACCAGGTGTTTGAACATGGGAATATCCTTGCTGCGGGAGAATGTAACGTCTAATAACAAGTTTTTATTGGCAATATTATACGTAAATTTGTACTTTGGTCATAGTTTTTACGCTGGCCGTAATTCGGCGGCCGGTGGACAAATGTTTTCAATTTAAAAAAGGAACAGACCGTATGCGTTTATGGATCGTCATGCTTGTTGGAGTGGCCCTTGTCTTGGGGGGATGTAAAACAGAGCAAACCGAATCAAAAGAAGTCAGCGTTGAGACGTTGCAGCAGCGTGTCAGTTATAGTGTCGGGCTGGATGTTGCCCGAAACTTCAAAGAAAACGAGTTTGAGCTGGATACTGACCTGATTCTTCAGGGGATCAAAGATGCTCAAAACGGAGCGCAGCCGCGCATGAGTGAAGAGCAGATTGCCTCCACCATGGAGGAGTTCCAACAGCATATGATGGAACAGTATCAACAGCGTATGGCCAGACAGTCTACAGAAAATGCAACCAAAGAGGCAGATTTTCTTGCTGAGAACGGCAAGAAAGAGGGGGTTGTCACGCTGGACAGCGGTTTGCAGTATAAAGTGGTTGAAGCCGGCAGTGGTGCCAGCCCAACTGCTGAGAATACCGTTCGGGTGGATTACCGAGGCACTTTGCTCGATGGAACAGAGTTTGACAGTTCCTATAAGCGTGGAGAGCCTGCTGAGTTTCAGGTCAACCGGGTTATCCCCGGCTGGACCGAAGCGTTGCAGTTGATGAAAGAGGGCGCGACTTGGGAGTTATATATTCCTGCCAAGCTGGCTTATGGTGAGCGCGGCATGGGTCAGGTGATTGCCCCGAACTCCATGCTGATCTTTGAAGTCAAGTTTCACAGCATTGTTGACGGCGAAGAAGCTCCGGCTGCCGCCACTGAATAGTTTTCCGTTCACGCGGGATGATGCAGTAAGAAAAACGGGCCTTCCATTATCGGAACGACCCGTTTTTTATTGGTGTGGCAATGTTCTATCAGGATTCTTTGAGATGTAGCGGGTCGCCGCAAAATTTACAGTACAGGGCATCGGGGTCATGCCCTTCACGGCTGCAGCTTGGGCAGGCTTCCGTGGTGACTGCTTTGTCGGCTCGACTCAGGCCGACCGTGACAATGCCGGTGGGAACCGCAATGATGCCATAGCCCATAACCATGATCAATGAGGCCAGGATCTGTCCCACGTCGGTTTGCGGCGAAATGTCTCCATAGCCGACTGTGGTCAGGGTGACGATGGCCCAATAGATACTGCGTGGAATGCTGGTGAATCCGTTGGCCTCTCCCTCGACAACATACATCAGCGAGCCGCAGATGATCACCAAAGTGGCAACGGCAAACAGAAATACCGCTATTTTCCGTGTGCTGGAGCGAAGTGCCCGCAGCAGCATTTCCGCCTCAGCCAGATATTGTACCAGCTTCAACACCCTGAAAACGCGTAGGATCCGCAACACCCGAATAACCAACAGGTATTTACTGCCCGGTAACAGCAGGCTCAGGTAGGTGGGCAGGATGGACAGCAGGTCGACAATGCCGAAAAAGCTGGTGGCGTATTTCCACGGTCGACCGATACACATCAAGCGCAGAATGTATTCCACTGTAAACAGCAGCGTGAACACCCACTCGGCGATGTGAAACAGATTGCCAAAACGTGTTTGCCAACTGCTGACACTGTCCATCATGACAATGGCCACACTGGCGATGATGCTGAGGATCAGCAAGATGTCAAAAATTTTCCCGCTGGTCGTTTCTGCCTCAAAAATAATTTCGTGCAGGCGGTTGCGCCAACTTGAATCCGTTGGTGGTCGTGACTGGGCAAAAGGGGAGGGGCGTTTCATTGGCTCTCCATGTGTTGTCGTCGAAGAATTGTTTTTCAGAGTACCATGGAGCTGCTCCAGATGCTATGAAGTGCAAAAAAACAGGCTTGCTCCGTGGGTGGAACAAGCCTGTTCTTTTATCGACCTGTATTTTATCGTGCTTGTCGCGAAAAGGAATTACTTCACGTGACATTCGCCGCAACGGGTGGGGCCACCTGCATTCTTGTGGCAAATTTTGCACATTTTGCCATGAGCGGTTTTCTTGTCGACGGCAATTTTTGCCGGGGTGGCATCGCCGTGGCAGGCCGCGTTTTTACAGCCGTTTTCAACGAATTCACCATGACTTTTGTGGTCAAAAGTAACCGAGCCTTTTTTGCAGCCTTCAGCGTAAGTGATCACGTCTGATGCCAATGAAAATGAAGCAGACACGGCAACCAGAAGTAAGGCAATGATGAGTTTTTTCATGGGACGTCCTCCTAGATTGAATTAAACATAAAAGTTGTTGAGCGCCTCTAATCT
>NZ_AAEW02000029.1 GCF_000167355.1 Desulfuromonas acetoxidans DSM 684 | reverse complement strand
GAGATCAATCGAGCCGGTACTATCATTATTTTACCTTTTCATGCTTTTCATCATGCTAATTTTCTTTGCCATCTCCAGTCCTATTGAAAAAGAAGATAAAAAGATAACGCCGGAAAAAAGAACAAGCACAGCGACAAAGCCCCCCAAAAACAACAGTACAGACATTAGCTTTATAATGGATTCGCAAAAAGCAAAAAAAGGTAAAAAGCTACTCCACGATATTCTCATTGCTCACAATATCGTCGATCAATTTTATTACGAGCCTTACCTTTTTGGCGAAGGGACGGCAAACCCAAAATTAAACATCTCGCTTCCTGTTGGAGTATGGGCCAATCTGACAACAGATCAGCAAGCTGCGCTTGAAGCGTATGTTTCCAGCGAAATAATCACGGTCTGGCGGACCCCTTTCAAATATTCCGTAGTCAAAGCAAACTCCCCCGCAGCCATTATTACTAAAAAAAATGTAAAAAACATGTATTTCTATGACTGGGAAATAATTGAAGGAAAAATAACAAATAACGGCAGGGATATCTTGCACGAAAAAACAATTTCAACCGGCGAAAAATGGCAAGACAAAGACTTATCAAAATACTTTTGAAAATAACGCGAAAAATAATCTCTTCAAGGCAAACGTAAATCAACGTAAACCACAATTATCGTAATAATGGTCTGTCAGTTATCGTGCCCCCCCTCAGTTTTTGCATACTTTTGAGCGGCCAGTCAAAAGTATGTCGGCTACCGGGACGAATCCCGGCGACTTTGCCCTTAACCTTGCAACCAATTAAAAGAACACCCCCGCTTATCCATAGACTTAATCCTGACACTGTATTAAGGTCATTCTCAAGACCAATACCCCAAGGAGAATCAATAACCACAATGCTTCCCCCCAGATTCACTATCGTCAGTGACCTGTTTGCCACCAGCTTTCAACGTTGGCGGGATCACGTCGGCCCCCTGACTCTGCTGACAATCCTGTTTTGTCTGTTGGCCTGGATTCCGGTACTGAATATCGCTCTGAGTGTCGGATATATCCGTTATCTGCTCAAACTGAGTCGTGGTGAAGAAGCTGATTTAGGGGATCTGTTTCGTGGCTGGGATTGTTTTCTTCCGGCACTGCTTTACGCCGTTGTGCTGTCGGTAGGATACTTTTTAATCAGTCTGCTGCCGGTACTCGGCGTTCTGCTGGCGACGCTTCTCGTGCTGGTCACCCTGCCAGGTTATGTGGCGGTGGTGGAAAACCGTATGGATGTGACCACAGCGTTTCGCTGGAGCACGGAAACCCTGCGTTCTGACCCGCTGAACTGGGGGATTATCCTGATCAGCTGCTCGTTTTTATTCAGCTTGGGTGCGCTGTTCTTCGGGCTGGGGCTGCTCATTACCTTACCGTTGGCAACGCTGATCTTTATCTGCCAATACCTGCGTCATCAACCGGATTGGTATTAACATCACCAACCTGATCCAAGTTTACCCTCCGAGCAGAATCATTTGTTCTCGAAACTTGGTATCCACGTGACGTGGGCTTCCGCGTCCGCACATCGGGCCACTTTTGCGTCAACAGAAGTGGCGCAAAATCGACTCCCGCCATTGTCGCCCAGTCGGCATCAGTCCTCAAACAGGTTGCCGACGACCATCGCGGTGACGTTCACTGCGTTCGGCGCTACTGAACGGGAAGGCCTGGTTGCGAAATATAAAGAGCCAAGCCAGCCAAAACAGGTCGGGTATCGGAACGAAACCCGGTAATTTTGCCCCTGAGACGTTAATACAAACACACCTCAATAAATTACCATTCCCTACACATTTTTTCCTGGAGCAGCCGAAGGCTTCTTGGTGGCAAACGTCTGCGCCAGATTATTGTCGATGACATACATGCACATCTCTTTCGCCCCGGCCTGGGAATAACTGTAGCGCCGCCGCAGATTATCGATCAAAAAGGCGACGTCAGTACGAATCTTCTTATCGTAGGTTTTAAAACTTTCGCTGGCGTAATCCTTGATGGCGCGACGGAAGTTTTCATTTTCAAGGAACGGATCAAGTACTCGGTCCTTGAGATAATAGACGTAGCGCTGGTAAAGATCTTTAAACAGACGCGTTTTCTCCAGCGGTACTCCAGCAGCTAAAACCTCCTGAGTCAGCGTAGTTCCTGCGTACTGCTTCTGCACATCCGCCCGTAGCTGCTGGCGCTGCTCATTGGTGGTTTCATCGCCGAGAAGACGCAGTTCAATGCGCTTAAAGAACTCTTCGCTGACTTTGAGAGTATCTTGGGTATAACTGCAGACCACGTCGGTACCGGCTTCGTAATTGACGGCAAACAGGTAATTTTTCAGTTCGCGGACAATCCCCTCTTCGTTGTAGCTGTACAGCGACTCTTTAACCTCCTGCAACACCGTGTAGTCATACATCCGCTGCAAAGAATCGAGAAAACCCGGCGGGATCGATTTACCGAGTTCCTTGTGGGTTTTTGTGAAAAACTCCTTGAGCACGGTCATGTTGATTAACCGCTCACGATGACCGTATGTGGAAAAAAACAGGTTGAAGATGCGGATTGAATCGCGACCGGAGAAGCCTTTATCCCCCTCTTGCTCGGATTCGGCAATAATACGACTGCGCCGTTTGGCGGTCAAGCGGCGGTGATCATCTTCTGTCAGCCATTTGGGGATATTTCCGGTATAGATCTCCATCTTGAGCAGTTGCAGATGGGCATCGCAGTACAGGTTGTACTTACTCGGATAATCAATCCATTCGGTTAAAGCATCGGAGGTCTGCTTCATGCGCGTGGAGATGATGACCCGGGCAAAATTGTGCAGGACTCGCGGCAAAAAGTGCTCATCAATACTCCTGCCGAAGATGTTGCGATAGATCTGCACTTCGGTGTTAAGATCGAGAACATAGGGCACCTTGATGTATTCAATGCGGTCGGAAAACGATTGAATATTGCCGATATTGGCTTTATCTTCGGGATTCATCAGGGCCAGGAACAACGAGTTGACATTTTCCTCAATATCTTCGAGTTTGTGCACCCCTTCACTGACGATGTTGTGCAGCTCGATCATCCGCTCTGTGTTGTGCGATTTCACATCCATCAAAGCGTAGATACCGTTGTTGGTTTTGGCGTGACGCGAAAAGATGTAACGCACCTGATTGCTGTCGCGCAGCAGATCATTGATGCGTCGCTGCAAAAGTTCATTGGTGAGTATGGTCTGCTTGATCGGTTTGTCACCAGGCGTAAACACGCTGATCCCTTCACCGAGACGACGATTGAAACGATAGGGGCGTGCGTAGACCATCTTCAAAACTTCCATCGGATCTTTAAGCACGTTGAGCAACGCCTGATACAATGAACTGCAGATGGTACAGGGGGTATGGCGGAACACCCACTCGTATTCCTTTTCGGTGAACAACTCCCATTTGGACTGATCGTTTTTGAACAGATCATCGAACACCTGACGCCGTGATTCCTTGGGAATCATCAGGATGGGGTGGTCATGACTGGGACAGGGGACTTCAACAAATCCCTGTGGCGCCAACCCTTCACTACTCTTACGGTTTTCCTCTTGAACATCCTTGTACATCTGCGAAAAGCTATTGGAAAACCGTGACAACTCTTCAAGGATTTTGGACGCCTCCGGATCGGAGAGATGACCAAGAACTTCGCGGTCCAGCCGCCAGACGGTTTCGTACATGGCCCCCTGCTCGGTGTTGACATACTGCTCAAACTTCATCAGCAGGTTATTGAGGAAGGTGCTCTTACCGCTGCCCGGCGGGCCTTCGAAGACGTAGATTTTATTTTGTTGGGCACCACGGCGCAACGCATCGACCAGATGCACCAGGCGGTTGGCAAACAGACGGTCGGCAAAAAACGGATTGTCGGAATCCTCGACAAACAGCGGCGAGCAATCGTAACCAACATAATGGATAGACTCGGGATCAAACTTGCTGTCATCTTCCATGGGCAGAATATGGGTCGACACCATATCGTGGAACACCTGAAAGATACTGCGCAAAATTCGCGTCGGCTGGCGGGACACTTTGTGGAGAAAATCCCGATACGATTGCGGTTCGTAACGGTCAAGATCCTCCTGAGTGAGAATGATCCGTTTCAGGGCTTCATCGATTTTATCCATCATCGCTCCTTTCCCCGACCATGTGACGGCATGGGGAGTTTGCGGCGTTACCAGGCAAAAGCATCACACCAGCGTTCGACTCAACTGGCGGTTTTCCATGCGATAGATCACTTTATTCCACTGTATCGGCTTCGGTTTGCCCTCGGCGTCATGACCACGCGACTCAGCGGGCAAGCTTGAGTTGGGTGCGGGTTCATGGGTTTCCAGAACCACCGGCGCCCCCCATAGATACTCGATACCAAGCAGCGTATTGCTGATAAAATCGCGCACCAGGGGCTTGCCTTCAAACACATGGCTCAACGATAAATCACTCCCGGTCGAGCGATCATCAATTTCAATGGTCGGTGGATGGTATAGAGAAGCCATCAGCATGGCACGGTAGTCTTCCGAGCTGCGACTCTTGACATAGTATTGCCACACCATCCGCTCTTCATCGAGCCGCCTATCAGTGACGAACAACTGATGCTGATCAATAAAATCCTGATCGACAAACTCATTGATAAAGTTGAAATCGTTATAATTTTCCCGCACATCAAAGATCAAGTCACGACCGGTCTTTTGGTGCTGATCGAAATTCTGGCGCTGAGTCGTGCTTTTCAGACGTTCAAATTCCAGCGAATAATGGCCCTTGTTTTCAAACTGTTCAATGGACTGAAACAGGCGCAACCCCAGCGCATAGGGGTTGAGACCGACACGCGGCATGGAGGTGACATTGGCGTGAATGCGGGCAAAGTCAACCTCATGACCGTTGATCCGCTCATCCTGCAAAAACAGGGTTTCATGCCAATAACTGGCCCAGCCCTCGTTCATGATCTTGGAGCGGATCTGCGGCTGGAAATACACCGAAGTACTGCGCACCACCTGCAACACCGACTTCATCCAGAGGTTTTCGGTTTTGTTGAGAAACGGCGAATGGGCGATGAGAAATTCAATCAGATCCATCTTCGGCCGCTCGCCTTTCTGGCGATAGGAGCGATACGCTCCTTCAAATTCGGGATACTGCTTGGCCACTTCAGCAAAGAAATGCGCTTCACCGCGTGATTCAAACTTGTTCTGAAAGTCGTTGTAACGCTCCACTTCCTCCATGTATTCAGTGGGCGTCACCTTGCGAACCTGCTGGAGAAACACATCAAAGAAATAGTTAAAACGACGGCTCTCACGCTTGGCTTTGTTGCGCTCAACCACAGCAAGGGTATTGTAGTAGCCGACCAGATTGTCGATTCCGCGGGTAAACTCAATCACGTAGTCAACCCAACGACCTTTCTCCGAGCGTAACCGGGCGATCAGCCGTTTGTCGGCCAGGGCCTGACCGGCGAGATCGTAATCCCAGGTATGGCGGAAAAACAGATTGTTTTGAAAAAAGTCGATATGACCGAGCACGTGGTAAAAGATCATCACGTTAAGCCAATCGGGGTTGTTGTCATTGTAAAACGAAATGGCCGGCCGGGTGTTGATAACAGTCTCGTAAGGGTTGCCTGGATAGAGTTCGTACTTGCCCTTCTCCTTGAGCACTTCAACGTCATGCACCCAGTAATCGTAAAGGGTTGGGATCATCACCTTGGGCGACAACTCAAGCATGTCGCGATTGGTGACAACATACTCCAAGGTCTGCTCGTCAAAACGCAGCCCAGCATCCCGAGCCCGCTCCTTACAGCCTTCCATAATCTTTTTGCTGTGCTGATTAATCAGTTCCATACCGTATCCTCAGCGTCTGTCCATATCAGGACGGCGCAATCAGCTTTTTGATTCCTTCGATAATCCGCTCTTCCGGGGCATCCTCACCCATACTGTCGAGACGCAGCAAGTTACCGTGGGTATCGAGCAGGCCCGCCTGGTTAATATAGGTCTCAACCTGGGTTTTACGGTCACCGGCGTAGAGATGCTCGGCAATGGTAATGCCGACCCGGCTGGCGTAGGTGAGCATCTGCTTGAGCTGCGGCAAGGTTTCCTTACCGCGGCTGTCCCAATCATCGCCATCAGTGCCATGAAAGACATAGATGTTGTAATCGCGGGCCAGCCCCTCCTGTTCAACGATTTCGTTGACCATCTTGTAAGCAGCCATCACCCGGGTTCCTCCGGCCACCTGCATGTTGTAATAGGTGTGAAAGTCCGGGACTTCGCGCGCTTCGGTATCGTGGAGGATAAAACGGGTCTCCACCCGGCGGGCGAACTGGTAGAGCAGCCAGCTATAGATCATGACATGCTGCGATACCACCAACTCAGTGGCTTTTCCGTGCATGGAGCCGGAGTAGTCACGGACAAAGAACACCATGGCCTGCGATTCATAGTCCTTCTCTTTCGACAGCACCCGATACACTTTGTCGCGTGGCGCGATCAGCAGATTTGAAGGATCTTTGACACCATCCTCATCCACGTTGCCCAGAGCAATGTTGGTTTCCAACACCCGACGCAGGGTGGCTTTTTTGTCGAGAAGTTGACCAAAGCCGCGATTACGGTCGGTCAAATCATAGGTAAACTGAGTCAGGGAACTCTTTTTGCCTTTGTTCTGCAAATTGGGCAGTTCAAATTGTTCGGTCAGAATCCGCCCCAGATCGTAGGCGCTTGATTCCACCTCATGGGCCGCATCCTTACCTTCACCGGCCCCTTGCCCTTCCCCTTCTCCTTCAGGCCGCACCGGCGCTTCACCGATCACTTCACCTTCATCACCTTCGCCACTGCCGCCTTGACCGCCGCCGCCACTTTCAGGATCACTGAACTGATTGTCGTGAATCAGTTTTTCTTCCACCGTGGTCGGCACCACGATCACTTTGTCACCGGCCCCCTGCTGGGGCTTGATCAGCCGCCCAACCTGAATTTTGCGCGGGAAGCCGTCCTTTTCACGATTGCGGTCCCGTTCCAACAGTTCATCCAGCGTGCGAATATGGGTGGTATAACTGCTCTTGGGAGCACTCATCGCCTGCAGCATATTCATGTCATTGGACGCATACAAGCTTGCAAACGCCCCCAGACTGGGCTCGGGAGAGCACACGGCAAACGGCCGATGTACGGGATCAGTGTCGTTTTCCGACTCCAGCGCCGTGCGCTGTTCCGGCGACAGATCCGCCATCGCCTCATCGGCAACGAGAGGCTGTTGGGGCGGTTGTTGTGTGTATTTTTTCATCAACTGTTCACCTTTCCAACCCGCTGATGCGAATCAGCGCTCATCCTGCTGGGTGCAGAAATACTCGATGGTCTTTTGAGCACAGGTTTTACAGTAATTGAGCTTGTTAAACATGGTGTCGACCATGCGGTCGTAGAGCTTCTGGTTATCTTCGTTGGTCCGATTGGCCAGGGCTCCGATCAGGCTGCCTGCCCCGGCAATATCCGATTTCAACCGCACATCGGTAACCGCCTTGACCAGTTCCAGGTTGTCCATAAAGTCATAACCCGGATCAAGGGTGATCTTCTGACCGTAGATCTTGCGGATTGAGGTGCGGAACGATTCACGCTGCTCAGCGGTTTTCAGGCCAAGACGCTCTTCAATGCTCTGCACATAGCGCTGATCGATCTTCAACGCTTTCAATTCACCGGTCTGTGGGTCGCGATATTTCCACATTTTGTCCGGTCCGAGATTTTCGGCGTCAATACCGATCACCATGTTGACGTAACTCATCACGTCGGTACGGATGGCATGAGGTTCATCCATATAGGCGTTGAACATCTCCGTCATGATCCGTTCACGATAGAGTCCCTGAGCGATCTTGAGGTCTTCAAGATATTTGGCCCGGTCTCCAGCCTCGGAAACATAATCGAGAATCACCCGCTCCAGAGTTTTAAACACGTCGTAGGCAAACATGCACTGTCCTTCGTTGGTCTCGGAGCTTTCCATCAACAGTTGCATCGCGCGACCAAGGTTACGTTGGCCCAGCCCTTTCTGGCCAAAGCGGCGGGTGATATCCGGCTCCTGATTGAGCGTGTCGATCACCTCGGCCAGTGTCTTGATGCTCTTTTCACCGGCCACTTCCCCTGCGGCCAGCTTCATGGTTTCGACCATGGTCAGCTTCTCGGTACGTGGCAAACGGGTGAGGACCACGGCCACGGATGCGGCATAGTTCAAATTGGGATCCTGGTGAAGCTGTTCGCGCATCAGCGTGGTTTTACGCTCGCCACCAATGGCATAATCGGTCAACTGTTCCTGCATTTTGTAGCTGGTGTTGTGGGAGACATAACAGATCCGACACCGGTCAATGATCGGCGCTTCCTCTTTTTCGGACAAGAAGCGGTTGAACTCCGAGTTGTTACTGGTGGCAACAATCAGGCTGTCTATGGGCCATTTGTAGCCGTCCATCTCAATGACACGGTTCTGGATCACGCCGAGATACACCTGCACCAGGTCTTTTTTATTCTTGTAAATCTCATCACTGAAGTGAATGCCACCACCGGCGACTCGCGCCAGCGCACCACGGCGCAGGTCAAAACGGTAGGGATTGTTGGTGTCACTGATGTGCAGGAGGCGTTGGATCGACTCCTCACCGAGCAGATCCACGGCAGACGAGGTGATCTTGTCCTTGGCGGCATATTTTCCAGTAACGGTACCGAGACTTTCCACCAGCGGCACCGGCAGAATTTCAATAAATTCAAGCATGGCGTCAATATCACCGCCGGTATAATTACGGATATCGTTCCATATATAGCCGCTGCACGCTCCCATGGGACGGTAATTCTGATAGTAGGTTTCCAGCTCACTGTCGCTGAGCTTGCTCTGCTTGGCGAGAAAAGCCATGGTTTCATCGCGATCATCAAACAGATTCATAGCCAGAACCATCGGGTCCTCATAGGTCTGGGACTCAATTTCACGAATTTTGCCGTAACTGCCCAATTTTTCGAGTCCGACAAAACGGAAGGTGTATTTACGATTCTGCGGCTGACTGATGAACTGGCGGTATAGGGCACAGAGGTTCTCGACAAAGAATGTTTTGCCGTTTCCCGGTTCACCAACAAGAACATAAGCCATCTCTTTGGAGGAACCACCTTCCGAAGCGTCCTTGACAAAGGAGACAAAGCTGTTGATTTCGTCATACATGCCAATCGTGTGCTTGGCCCCAGTGCGGAAAATCGGAAAATCATAGGTGGTTTTACCATTCACCACCACTTTTTCCACGCCAGCCTCAAGAATCATACGCGCTACGCCCTGAAAGGCATTTTCAAAGCAGCGCTCACCGGTTTTGACACTTGCGACATGCTGCAACAGTGCAGATGGTTTCTTTCTCGTTGCCATGAGTCCCTCCGTTGTATCGATCAGAATCAGTCTGGTAGTGCGGATTAAAATTCGTACAGCTCTTTGTTGAAGTATAGCAGTCTGTTACAGATGACAACCGATCAGGTGACATTTTATGCCAATGTATACACGAATCGGCGGTATCGCTAACGGGGTGTTTTTCCAACGGATAACGGCAAGTGTGCGCCAGATAAAAACAAATACGTTTGGAGGGTTTTATCAAGTGGAGGGTGAGTGGCAGATGGAAAAAAAGTTTTCGGCTGGTCACTACACATAAAAAAGCCCCCTTCGCGAGGGAGCGAAGGGGGCAAGGGACGAAGAATCACGCAGATTACTCGTCGTTATGAACCTTGTAGAGCAGTTCCTTGATCTCCTGAGAAGGCTCGGGAGTCATCATGGAAACCACAATCATGGTGATGAGTACGGCCGGGACACCAACGATTGCGCTTGAAGTAAACGGAATGTAGTAGGCCAGGATCGAGGTCTTGGGAATCAACATCGACCCAAAGGTGACGACCAGACCAACGATCATACCGATAATTGCCGCCTCCTTCGTGGTACGGCTCCACCACAGACCCAGCAGGAACAGCGGGAAGAAGGTGTTGGCGCCGAGGGCGAAGGCGACCGCTGTAATCTGGGCGATCAATGCCGGCGGATTCAGAGCCACGATGATGATGGAGACGCCGAGAATAACGGTACCGACACGAGCGATCTTCATCTTGCTCTCTTCACTGGCGTTCGGATTCAGGACACGGAAGTAGATATCGTGAGCAAAAGCCGAAGAACCAGCCATCAACAGACCACCAACGGTGGAGAATGCTGCGGAAACACCACCGGCAGCCAGGAAGCCGGCAAACCACTCAGGCAGACCCGCCAGCTCAGCTGCGTTAACAACGATGGCGTCAGGCGTGATAGTTGTCCCGGTTGTACCGAGCAGGTTGGAGAACTTAGCGAATGCGGCATAAGCCGGAGCCGTCCAGTAAACCAACGCGATGCAGAACAGACCCCAAACAACCTGCCAGCGTGCATCACTGACACGGGGAACGACGTAGAAACGACCGATAACGTGAGGCAGACCTGCAGTACCAAGCATCAGCGTGATGCACAGTGCGAACCAGTGATAAGCTGTGTACTTAGCGAACGGCAGATAGTAACTCGGGTCCGAAGCAGCGGCAACAATGCCGTTACCACCGTGACCGATGTCATAAACAGCCGCGCCATACCCGATTTGCGGTACTGCTGAGAAGTAACCGAGCTTCGAAGCGATGAAGAACAAGGGCAGGAAGAAGGTGATAACGATAACCACGTATTGCACCTGCATGTTCTTGGTTGCACCGAGCATACCCGAGATCAGAACGTACGCCAGAACAACACCGGTACCGACGATAACTGAGGTCTGGTAGTTAATACCAAAGATCCAGTTGAACATCATACCGATACCTTTGTACTGACCAACCGCATACACGAAGGAAATCGTGATAACGATCAACGCCGACATCAGACGCGCGGTGGTGGAGTAGTAACGGTCACCGACGAAGTCAGGAGCCGTGTACTTCCCGTAGCGACGCACCTGGCCGGCCATCAATACCAGCAACAGAACGTAACCACCGGTCCAGCCGAGAACGTAGGAAATGGCAAAGTAGCCTTTGAGATAGATCAGACCAGCCATACCGAGGTAGGAAGCGGCTGACATCCAGTTGGATGCGATCGCCATACCACCACCGATCTGACCGACGCCACGACCCGCTGCCCAGTAGTCCTCGGTATTCTGCGCCTTGAAAAAGACACCAACCATAATAAAGAGGATCAGCAGAGCGATCATCAGGATCGCGGGAATAACTTTAAACTTACCTTCCGGGTTGAGGTCGGTCACCGCAAATGCGTTGGTCGACATCAGCACAAAGAACAGGGACAAGCCCCAATGCATCATTTTTTTCATAGCGCTTTCTCCCTTTCTTTTATTTGTCGTATTCGGACTCAAGCTTGTCGATAAACTTGCAGTACACGTAGCACAGGAAAATAAACAGTACGATCAGGAACTGCCCTGAATACCAGTAGTGAAACGGGAAGCCGAGGAACTGTGTTTCGGTCAGGAAACTCACGCCGGACACCTGGGTGATTTTCTCACCGGTGTTCAATGTCAGCTCAACCGTTTTACCGGGATCAGCAACAAGCTTCAAAAGAAAGAGAAATCCGTAGGTCGCTACAAACCAGACGATAAGCAGCTTTTTTTTCATCGCCACGTCTTTTTTCATAAAATCGCCGACGGGCTTAAAAAAATTAATGTTGATATCTTTATTCATACCCATACCTCCTTGGTGTAAAAGCCTGCAGGGCACCACCCCTGCAAACCACATAAACTTTAAACCGTTTGTTTGTTACGAATCTGCGTGTTCTTGACCGTCTCCTCCTTTCCGTCAAAATTGTTCAATTTCATCAGCAGTGCAACTCAAAGCGAGCGAGCTGTATTCCATCACTCACGATTGATGATGGAATACAGTGACCGACGCTTGCGCGGTCCTCGTTCGCGGTAATCCTGAAAATACGCAAACAAGAAACAGATCAGAGCGCCACCGGTAATGATACCGCCGAGAATGTAATATAACGTGTCATCCATCGTCGCCTTCCTTTCTCCGGCCAACCCATCGCCGAATCAAATACTGTTTCTTTTTTTAAACTTATGACACAGGGTCAAATATTCCGTCAAGTAAAATGTTGTTATAAAAATAGCGCATCGCGGAGAAATTGCACCAAAAAAAATTCGTCTCTCAAACTCTTGCCTTAATATATTAAGGCGAAAAATCATTTATTTTCAATATTTTACATACGTAAAACACTAAAAAATAAAAAATCAAAAAAATAAAACCCCAATCGCTCAAGCCCCAAAAAACACCATCTACACAAAAAAAATATGGTTTATAATTACATTCTATAACCAACACATAAAACAGTGGCACCGGGGATTTCTTACCAAGTATGGCATAAAATTATTCCCATGCAACGGACAGAGCTCTATTGTTATAGAGCTGATATTGGCATTACGTTCGCTTTCAAGCGGAACGTGGGTCAGGATAGCGCCTGGAAATCAGGATCAGAACCAGCAGGGACACAGGAAGCATCACCAGGGCCGGATTGTTGAGAGCAAAGGGAGCATCAGCTGCAGGGCGTCCATAGCGAACATACATCTCCGGTGAGATCAGAATAAGAATAAAGGAACCAACCAGCCCCGTCAGCATGGAGCAAACGACGCCCCTTCCAGTGGTTTTTGACCAGAATAGTGCCATGAGCAACGCCGGAAGATTTGCCGCAGCAGCCAGGGCAAATGTCAAACCGGCCAGATAGGAAACATTCATCCCCTCAAAGATCAACCCGAAATAAATGGCACCACAGCCAACGATAAACGCCGACATGCGCCCCACCACCACTTTCTCCTTTGAGTTCATGGTAATTCCGAGAAAACAATCCATCAGGTCATGGGCAACTGCTCCTGAAGCGGCAATGATCAAACCACTGACACTGCCGAGCACGGCGGCAAAAGCCACGGCTGTAACAACGGCAAAAGCGGCTGCGCCGAGAGTTTTGGCCAACAACGGGATCGTCATATTGCTGTCGAGCAGATTGACCGCCTGGCCCGACATGGCCCCCAGACTCATAATCAGGCAGGCACAATAAAACAGGCAGATCCCGCCAATAGCCAGGACGGTTGACTTGCGTGCTGCGCTATGATTACCAACCGTATAATAGCGGATCAAAATATGCGGCAACGCTGCCGTTCCGCACAATAGCGCCACCATCAGTGAAATAAAATCAAGCCGGGACGCCCAATCTTTACTCGGCAGATCAAAAAGGCCACCGGTACTCAACACCTCAGCGCCGGATTTACGCTCCCGACGATAAGCAGTCACCAACTGGTCCTGTTCAAGAAAAGTCTGACGGTTCCACACATACAACTCACTGTCGGAAAAGCAGCGCAAAAATGTGACGGGATTTAACGAAGAGGGGCCACACAGGCTGGAGCGTTGTGCCAGACGACCGACAGAGACAGGAATCGGCGGAGGTGGACTGATGCCATCCACCATCATTTCATCATCGTAAGTCACAGCGTAATGACTGCGGACCAGAACAGCCTGCGACTCGGTGGCGGCATCAACCTGCCACAGACTTCGTCGACCATCGGGTTCAATGACAGGGAGAAAACCGGCCTGCCAGGCTCCGGACGTGCTCCACCCCGCCTCCAGAGTCAACCCATCGGGCAGGCTATAGCCACCGTGGCCACGCTCTGCGACCACCTCTTCTCCGTCAAGAGGAGGCAACTCAACCAGGCCTCGCTCCAGGACGGCAAAAGCCAGCCACGAAGAAACCGTCAAAAGAGCAATCCCTTTGAGACATTGCACATAGGTTGTCGAGGCCATTCCCGAAGTGGCGACAATAATCGTCACAACGGTTCCAATCAGTAAAATCCCCAAGTAGTAAGGAATTCCCAACAATGGTGTCACCAGCGTTCCGACACCAACCATCTGTGGAATGAGATAACACAGACAGATCACCAGTGTGCTCACTGCTGCTGTAAAGCGAACACCGCGCGAGCGGAACCGGGCATCAATCACATCGGTAAACGTCACCCGGCCAAAACGACGAAAGGGCTCGGCCACCACCAGCAGGGCAAAAGCCCAGCCCGCCAGAAAGCCAATCGAGTAGAGAAAGCCGTCGTAACCAACAGTGGCAATCAGGCCGCCGACCCCCAAGAAGGACGCTGCGGAAAGATAGTCACCGATAAATGCCAGACCGTTGACCGCCCAATGGATCGAACCGCCGGCAACAAAGTATTCCGACGGCGAAGAGGTACGCCGAACCAACTGGGCTGACAGACCGATGCCGACTGCAACAACACAGAGAAACAGGGCAACGGCCAACGGCTCCTGAGTATTGATCATGGCTGCTCCCCCTGACGAGCCCGGCGCTCCAGGCGCTCACACCACAGATGAAACAACAGTGCAGCCACACAGGTTGCTGCCATTAAAACAACACAGGCAATCAACCCCAGCCCAACCCCGCCAACGCGATACCGTGTCAGTTGCGGCCAGCCAACATGGGCAACGACAAACAGACCATAAAGCCCCAGATAGGCAAAAAAAATTCGCCGTCCAATCCGTGCCCGCGCCCGACTTAAAGGTTCTGCATAACGCTGTTTGAGTGTCATTGTTTTATCTGCCATAGAATCACCCTAGTATAGCTGATTAAAACAAGTCAACGATTTTGCACATCTTCAATAAAAAACGGCCTCTTCTTAAAGAAAAGACCGTTATTTTTTCCCATATATTGTCTGTAAAACAGGATACTGAACCAGTGAAGCCACGGGGAGTAACAGCGTGCTGAAGCTAGAGCACAATGAGATGTCGAAAAACTGAGCGCCACACAGGGGCGACAGTAATGTCTTCTTGTCTCAGGCAGCACACTAGCGGTTACACCGCGTCTAGATTATTCCAGCGAATGGAACGCGATAACCACCGCATCAACACTTCCCTCGGCATCAAAGTGAGGCAAGCACCGTACACTGCAGGAAATCGCCGGATGATCAGGGAAATCCATCGTGATTTTCTCTTTCACCTGTTCGCCTCCAAAAGCCCGGTCCAACAAAGGGGCATACGCCTGTGAAAATACCGTTTCTCCAACAATTTCGACCATCTTCCGCCCATGAACATCAGCGTCTGTTCGCCCGAGCCAACGCAGATATTCGCCATTGATTTTGCGGAGTACATAGTCGCGGTCTACAACAGCGATCGGCGATGTGAGTGTATCGACAATCATCTCAGCGTACTCACGATTGCGTTCAGCGCGCGCCCGGCCGACAATCACACTCAGTGCAGAGCATACGCCGTCAAGAAAACGGATATCGTCGCGGGTAAACAGATCGGCTTTGGGATCGTTGATCCGCACCACACCGACCGTGCGTCCCTGGTAATGAACCGGAAGCAGCGCCAAAGAGCCCTCTTTCTGCTCCGGGCAACAGGTATTAATGCACGCATTAAGCCCCTGCGCGGCTTCTTGAGACAGCGAGGTGCGATCATTGGTCCAGTACACGCCTGAGTCGTTACGGCTAAGCGTCTGGTCCGGCACGTCCCCTTCGAGGACCTGCCCACAAATACAGTCGAGTTTTTTTGGCACCATCAGCTCCGTCACTTCGTCGCCCTGGCAACCGACAATCTCCTGATGCAGATGATTATCCCCATCAAGGATATACAGGGTAATATCATTGACCGAACAGAAGTTGCGCAGCATATAAATAAAATCGCGAAACATGTTGCGCGCCGAAGGATTGCTTTCCAACAGTTCAAGTACCTGAAGACTCAGCTCCTGGCGGGCCTGCATCTGCAGCAATCGCTGGCTGCCGGTAAACAGGCCAATGACCGGACACGAATCTTTGGCGACCTGAGCCGCAACCACGTCCTGTGCGCGAAAAACATTCTGAAAAATCGCGCAGGCTTTATAATCACCACTGCAGAAGTCGTACGCTTTTTCGATGTTTTCGCTACTGAGACTGCGGCAGTAGCACTCTTCCATCGGCGCTTTCATGAAGGGGCAAACGCCTGATTTTTTTTTTGTTCCTTCTCCCACCTGTCAATCCTCTCGATAATGGCCGTTGTGAAGCTATCGACCTAGTCCCGCCCGTCAGTGCTTTTTCTGACGGCAGACAAAACCCGCTCGTCCAGCCCATGGCGCAACAGATAACTGTTCTCCAGCTCTTCAATATAAAAACGATCCAATCCGCTATTGATCAGAAAATCTTCCCGTAATGCAATATCACTGTCACGAATAATCCTCGGCAGCAGCTCCTGAAGATAAAAAAACTCTTTCTCAACATTCACCATCACATCGTAAAAAATCTGCTCCGGAAACGGTTCCTTTTCACCATCCTGGCAAACAAGAATCGCCGCCACCTCATCTCGAAGAGCCGAGCGATCCTGCCAGGTCACGGCCCGGGCATATTTGATCCGCAGTTGTTCCTTGACAATCCCCAGCAGGCGGCCATAGAGATTTTCATCGCGCGAGACGTTCTGAAGGGCATCGATCATGGCATCAACACTCCACCCTTGGCGAAGCGCCTGGCGCAAGATAAGAACTTTGCGCCGCCCGTAAAAACCGAGGAATTTATTACTGAGCAGATCTTTAAACAATAAACGATCAAACAAGCCCTGGTCCAACCGGTCCAGAGCCTTGCAGCTTCGCTGCAAACCACGCAGAACCGGTTCTTCAATGCGCACTCCGACCATAAAAGCCAAGTTGTTGATCTCGGTGACACTGCGTTCATAGTGCTCGAAATAATCGATAATGGACGACAGCTTTTCCACCGAAGCGACATCAGCTCCGGCAAAAACCATCTCGTCGCAGGCCTTACTGGTTTCCAACAGGATCTGGTCAAACAGGTAATCACGATTATTCATAGCCAGGCGCTTGGCTTCAAGTAGACGCACCATGTCATCACGCGTGATCGCCTGGTCGAGACGCAGCCGGTTGAGCAAAAGACCGGAAAGAATCTCGCGCGTTTCGGCGATATAATCCTGTTCCTGGTCCACCAGTTTGTCGTATTTAAGATTTTCTTCGAGCGGATCAAACAATGCCGGGGGAATTTTGTTGCGCGTTGCCAGGGTCTTCAAACGGGTCAGTCGCGCATTTTCCTGACGACTGATCGTACCACGCAGATGGCAATCAACCAGGATATCCCGATATTCGTCAACCACCATGCGGTTGTCACGATGGGCATACATGACGGCAATACGGATACGCTTCTGCTGATGGTCACTGATACCGAGTCGCTGAGCGAGCACGGTCAGGTTTTCGTATTCTTCATCGGGGATCGTCCGATACTTGAAATACAGATTACGGAACAGCTCCGCGTAAGCCTGATGTTTTTTGTTAAGCAGACGAATCAGATAAAAATGACTTTTGTGGCCCAACAATCCAAACAGTTCATCCACCAGTCTGGCATCATCGTTGGCGGCCACATAGGGCGTGCGCTTGAGCACCTTACCCAACAGGCACAGCAAGCCTTCCTGCTGGGTTTTTAACGCCCCATAAATGGAGCCGGTCACAAAAAAAAAGCAATTGCTGATCGCATGACCTTCTTCAAAAATCGTATCGTAGGGGATCCGCTCCGAGGTGTCGTCACAAAACTCCAATTCACCGTTATCCCGGTAACTGGCGCCGTACATCACCAGACGGTTTTTGACCTCGCGCTTGAGCAGGTCCGGCAGCGGTTGATCAATACCGTACATGTATTCGCAAAAGGTTCCGCCGTTCCCCCAATGGCGCAGGCCCGTGCGATCAAGGCGCACCTCATTACCAGGCGAAAAGATGCGCAGCACCTCATCGTCACGCTCGTAAAAGTGACACCCTTCAGCTTGGTGTGCAGCCACAGTGACATAGTATTCGATACTGTCGTCAATATGGCCGTGAAGTCGTAATTCCTGATGCATGAACACTCACTGGTTGGTGCACACAACTTACCGGAGTTTCGCTAAGGAAACATCGGCACACGATACCATTCGATTACTCTGATCCAAGGGTAACAGACAGCCCGTCATAGGCAAATTCAACATGTTCTGGCAATTGACTGCTGTCACGAACATACTCTACGTCGTGACTCAGATGCGTTAAAATTACCCGTTTTGCTTGCAGCAGTTGTGCCATTTCAATCGCGTCAGCAATGGTGAAATGGGTCGGATGATGGCGAAAGCGCAATCCGTCAATCACCAACACATCAAGTCCCTGCAATTGCTCCCGAGCCTGTTGTGGAATCTCGCTGCAATCCGTCAGATAACCCAGCGATCCAATGCGATAACCGATGACATCATCCTTACCATGTCGTAACGTCACCGGCACCACCAGGCGTCCAAACAGCTCAAACGGCCCTGAGATAACTCTGGGGGTCAAACGGGGTCGAAACCCGCCGTTTTGCTGGCGGAAAACATAGGCGAAACTGTGTTGAAGCTGGGCGATCATCCATGATGCGCCGTAAACGGGAATATCTTTTCCCGACAGGGCATTGAAACAGCGTAAATCGTCAATACCATTGACATGATCGGCATGGGCATGGGTGTAGAGTACCGCGTCCACCCGATCCATCTGGTGAACCAGTGCCTGCTGTCGCAAATCCGTCGCCGTATCAATCAGCACCCGAAACTCTCCCCAGGCTAACAAGGCACTGCAGCGCATTCGTGCATTACGCTCATGAGCCGACCGGCACACCGGGCAGTCACAGCCAATCACCGGAACACCACTGCTGGTGCCGGAGCCAAGGATGGTTATAGTAAGGGGCTCTTCAGCCATTATCGCTCGTTTCTTTTCATGAACCGGTCATGGAATTATGAGCCTTTGAAAAAGGTGCGCAAAACCCATGCAGGAGTCGCAAAACAGACGGATTCGCCACGTTTCATCTCTGCTAATCCGGAAATCTTGTGCGGCTGTGAACATCACATCGTTCAAAACCGTGCGTTCTAAAAGACAACGATACCTTTTAGAAAAGAACTCCTATCCCACCTAATTTTTAGCACATACCTCATTGAATCGACAAGAACAACCATTCAGGTCATCCGAATCAGCGCCTTTTCGGGCGGAGTGTTTTTTTTCGCCGCGGCGACCGATCATGGCGCGGTGCCTTACGATCCAGAGGTTCTGCACCAGAACGTTCGCGACCACCACCAAACAGGGCTGCACCATCCTGTTCACGGGCACAGGAGCGCAACGCTTCGAGGATAGGCTTTCGGCTGGCTGGAAGATGGTAAAGCAACAACGCTTTTTGCCAACGCCTTTGTTTTTCGGAACGGCAGATCTCAACGGATTGCCCGCTAAACGGATCGATTCCGGTGTGATACATACAGGTAGCCAGCGTTCCCGGTGTCGGCGTAAATTCCTGCACCTGTTCCACACGCAGGTGGTACCGTTTGAGAAACAGCGCTGTGTCAATCATATCATTGAGAGTGGATCCAGGGTGACCGGCCATCAGATAGGGAACAATGCCACGCCGTTTGCCTCGGCGACGACTATCCGCGCGAAAAGCCTCAACAAAGCGACCAAACGCCTGCGCCGCAGGCTTGCGCATCACCTTGAGCAAGGGGTCGCTCAATGCTTCAGGAGCCACCTTGAGCAACCCGCCAACATGGTGCTCCAGCAAGCCTTTGAGATAATCACCCTGCTGCTCAAGCAGATCGTAACGCACCCCTGAGGCAACAAACACGTGCTTGACGCCCTTGATCTCCCTGACACGGCGCAACAGGCGCGCGGCCCGACCGTTGCGTACCTGTAAATTGCTACAGATCTGGGGGAACAAACAACTAATGCGCTGACATCGGGCGCATTTCCCCCCGTCCTCAACCTCTATGCCGTACATATTGGCGGTAGGACCGCCAACATCAGTGATCGTGCCGCGAAAATCCTCATCGCAACTGAGCTGACGCACTTCTTCAACGACAGAACTTTGCGAGCGCGACTGGACCCGGCGCCCCTGATGACGGGCAATGGCACAGAACGCACAACCGCCCTGACAGCCACGGTGACTGGTCACCGACCAGCGGATCTGTTCAAAAGCAGGAATTGATTGGCGATAGGAAAAATGTGGCCGTCGGGCAAAAGGCAAGGCATAGAGGGCATCCAGTTGCGCCTCTTCAAGGGCAACCGTTGGGGGATTTACCACCACCCAACGTGAACCGTGCGCTTGCGCCTGCGTCTTTTGCCCCATCTGCTCCGATAAAGCAAACGCTTTGGCATAGGCGGCAACGTCTTGTTCAACCATCTCATAGTCCGGCAAGCACACGGCATCTGCAGGAGGGCTATTCGTCACCCAGGCGGTGCCGCGAATAGCGTTCAGTGCACTGACCGGCTCACCGTCATCAAGATGGCGGACAATCTCCGCCAGAGCAGTCTCGCCCATGCCGTAGACCAGCAGATCGGCTTTGCTGTCGATCAACACGGAGCGCCGCACCTGCTCACTCCAGTAATCGTAATGGGCCATGCGGCGCAAACTGGCCTCAATACCGCCAATGATCACCGGCACCCCCTTGAGTGCCCCTTTAACCGCAGCCGTATAAGCAATAATCGCCCGATTAGGCCGCGCCCCACTCTGACCTCCGGGGGTATAGGCATCGTCACGGCGTTTTTTGCGCGCCGCCGTGTAGTGATTAACCATGGAATCCATGGCCCCGGAGGAGATGGCAACACATAAACGCGGACGCCCCATGACCAGAAAATCATCGGCCCGCCGCCAATCCGGTTGCGCCACAATACCAACCCGATAACCCAACGATTCCAGCCAGCGCGCCAATAACGGCACGCCAAAGGCGGGATGATCAACGTAGGCATCGCCACTGACGAACAGCACATCTAGTTCCTGCCAACCCCGCGCATCCATCTCTGCACGGCTGGTGGGAATAAATCGGGTCAAGTTATCATTTTTACTGCGGTCATTCATGGCGCAACGCAACAATAGGATCAAGACGGGAAGCACGAATAGCCGGATAGAGGCCAAACACAATGCCGACGGTAACGCTGATCAACAAAGACAGAATCAGACTGGCGGAGGTAACCACCGTACTCAAACCGGTCAACTGGGTAATAATCCACGGCAAAAACAGGCCGAGAGCAATTCCCAAGGCTCCCCCACAGCATGACAGTACCACGGTTTCAATCAGAAACTGCAGGACAATCTGGTGACGCCGCGCACCGATCGCCCGGCGAATGCCGATCTCCCGAGTCCGCTCAGTCACCGAGGCGAGCATGATATTCATAATGCCGATTCCACCAACCAGCAGGCTGATCCCGGCAATGGCACCCAGCACAATATTGAATCGGCGCTGGGTTTTTTCCGCTTGACGCAGCAGGGCCAGCGGCACTTGCAGGGTGACATCCTCTTTCTTGTGAAAATAATCCACAAGACGCTGCAACGAGGAAGCGGTTTTCTCCACCACCTTTTCAGAGTTCATCCGCACCAGCACCTGATGCAATTCCACCCGCTCAACAATGCGCGAGCCGACACTCCACTTCACAAGCACATCGCCCTGACGCTCGCGAAATGTCGCCAACGGCACATAGATATCATGGTTTTCATCCAGCGACTGCACTTCGCCCCCGGAAACCTCGGCACTTTGCACCACCCCGACCACTCGATAGCTGTTACCACCGACCCGGACAGAACTGCCGAGAATCTCCTGCAAAGGGAACAGCTCACGTGCCAGCTTCTCAGTGATGACCGCCACAGCACTGCGGCGCTCTTCGTCAAGAGGACTGAGCCCCCGTCCGGCCAACAAAGGCCGTCTCACTAAACGGAACCATTCGGGAGTGGTGCCCACTAAACGCACTGCGATGGCCTGTGATCCCAGCAACACCTGTTCACGGCGAATTTTGACCGGCACCACCATCTCCACATCGGGAATGGTACGCCTCAAGTGGCTGACATCGCGATAAGTCAAGCCATAGACACTGAGAATATTCGTCGTCTGCTGCTGTTTATCCTGAGCGACCGGCTTGACCGAATCCATGATGATCACATCACTGCCCAACTCACGAATCTGCTGCAAGGTCTCCTGACCGGCCCCGCTGCCGACGGCAAGCATGGCGATCACGCTGGCGACACCGAACACCATGCCCAGCATGGTCAGCAACGAGCGCAAACCATGCAGCATCAGGTTGTTGATGCCCAGACGGATATCACGCGCCACACTGAATTTAGTCATGGCGCGTCTCCGCATCCACCACCCGACCATCCAACAGATAGAGCTGGTCATCCATCTGCCGGGCGATTACGTGATCGTGGGTGACGGTAATCAGGGTTTTGCCTTGCTCGGAAAGCTCTTGGAGCAGTTCGAGTATCTGGCCGCCGGTGGTCGAATCGAGATTACCGGTCGGTTCATCTGCCAGTAGCACGGGCGGATCATTGGCCAGCGCACGGGCGATGGCTACGCGCTGTTGCTGGCCTCCCGACAACTGCGCCGGACGATGCGCCTCACGTGCATCCAGCCCAACCCGGGCGGTCAGCTCCCGCGCCCGGCGACGAGCCAGACCCGGTTCAACGCCGGCGTAATACAGAGGCATTTCGACATTTTCCAACACCGTTAACTGGTTGATCAGGTTGAAGCTTTGGAAAATAAAACCGAAATTTTTCAACCGCAGATCACTGAGCTGGTCGTCATCAAGATGCTGAACATTCTCGCCAAGCAACAGATAATCACCACCGGTCAGGCGATCGAGACAGCCGAGAATATTGAGCAGAGTACTCTTCCCTGAGCCACTGGCACCGAGGATAGCCCAGGATGATCCGGACATCACCGACCAGTCAATGCCATTGAGGGCGTGGACAACACTATCTCCCACATCGTAGCTGCGCCGGGCCGATTGAAGTCGAATCACTTCCCCGCTTGCCACCATCACTCCTCCGTCCCGGTGACCGGTGGATTCAACTGAACCCGGTCGCCCGGTTGCAATCCGTCAATCACCTCAACAAAGCTCTCGTTGCTCTGACCAAGCTGAATATCCTGCTGCTGCACACGGCCATCTTTGCGGCAATAAACAAACGTGCGCCCACCATCGATCACCACGGCCTGAACAGGAATGGTCACCACATCCTCAAGATGAGCCACATCGATTTCAATGCGGCAGTTCAAGCCGCTTCGTAACGCATCATCGTGCTCCAACAACTCCAAATCGGTGCGGTACAACTTGAGGTCGGGATTCAACCAGCTGCTGGTGGCGTCGGGAAAAACCGCCACTGATTTCACCTCAGCAAGAAAAGATTTTCCCGGCATGGAATCGACATACACCCGTGCTTTCTGCCCTAGCTCAACCTTCTCCAAATTGGATTCGTGGATCTGGGTTTGCGCCACCATGGTGCCGGATGACGGCAGATAGATCAGCTCCTGGCGCTCACGCACCTCCTGCCCGGCAGTCAGCGGTTCGTTGTTGCCGCGCCAACTGCGCTGAAAAGAGGTCGCATAAACGACAATGCCGTCTTGTGGCGCCACCAGAACCGTCTTGTTCAATTCATCTCGGGTTTTACTCAACCGCCCTCGCTCCCGCTCCAACAGGGCCTGCTTGGCATTGAGATCAGCTTGCGCCTGGATAACACTGGCTTTGGCTTTGCGTTGAATGCGCTCAAGAGCCATGCGGGTCTTTTCCACTTCAGCATTGAGTTCGGTCAGACGGCGCACGTGGGTGAACTTGAGCAGCAGGTCAAGATTGCTGCGACTGAGTTCCAGATCAATACCTGCCTTTTGAGCCGCCAGCTCATCGGCTTGCAACTCTGTCTGTGAAATGAATTTTTCGTCGAATAGCACCCGCGACCATTCGAGTTTCTCCTCAGCACGGCGCAGCTCTTCTTCGTCCACGGCAATTTGAGACAACTGTTCTTTTTTTTCGTTGGGGAACTCCCCTTCCCGGTATTTTTTCAGATCATCTTCTGCATAGGTCACAGCCAGTTTCGCTTCATCGACATCACTTTGCGCCTGGTTTTTGACCACTTCGAGATTCTCACGTGCCTGAACAAACGAAGCTTCCGCATTCTGCACGGTAATCTGCTGATCAATCAGCCGATCCTGAAGGGTACTGGCATCAAGCTCAATCAACTTGTCGCCTTTGGAAACGTTGGTGCCCTCTTCCACCAGCGAGAGAATCGTGGTGCGCCCCTCCAGGGTGTTACTGATCACCACCTGATCCCGTGCCCGTAAGCTCCCAGCGGCTTCAACCGTCACTTCCAGAGTACGACGCTCTGCCGAGACCAGGTGCGTCAGTGGCGTGGCGGTCTGCGTGCGCCCCTCTTCTTGGGGAACCGCCCACCAGATCAAGATCAGAACAACCAATGTGCCGACCAGAAAAACGGCTTGCTTATTCGATAACTTCAATGGATATATCCTCCAACCAGCCACCCTGGTCATCAATGGTCAGGGTGCCGAGATCACGTAAGAGTTCCAGCGCGGTAATTCGATATTGCACCTGAGCCTGTACCAGCGCGTTACGCGCGGAGACCAGATCATCTTCCGCTTCGAGAAGATCACGAATTTGAATACGCCCGGCGCGCAAAAACAGATTGGTGCTTTCCACCCGGCGCTGAGCAACATGCAGCGCCATGCTCTGAATATCAATCGTTTCCTGCGCTTCTTTAAGCTGTCGCCAGGCGGTACGCACCTGCAGTTTGATGTTATCTTCCAGCGCCTCTAAAGAGCGCTGTTGCGCCTCATAATTCAGCCACGCCCGCCGCAGGGCATTGCGCTCCGCCGTGCGTTCAAAAGGCAGATCAAGATTCAACAACGCCGAGTACTGCCCCTCATCGGGATCGAGGGACGCATCATCACTCGCAGCAGCGGATAGGCTGCGTGACCCGCCATCGTGCCCCGATGCCAGCAGAGTCAGCTCAGCCCTCAAAGCATCTTCAGCAACACGAATTGCCCGTTTTTCATCGGCTTTCCGTCCCTCTTCCACACGCAGGTCACGGCGTTGTTGCAACGCCACCGCCATCAATTGATTGAGCATATCTGACTGCTCCAGATCAATTTGCTGTTGCCCACCCAGGTCCGTCAACACAGAGCGATCCAGCTCAATGGGGCTGTCCGGCGGCAAACCGAGAAGAATCTTAAAATTGTCCAACCGTGCGGCACTGGTCTGTTGAGCACTGACCCAGTTGCTGCGCGCTGTCAACTCATTCTGTAACGCCTGATCCACCTCAATTTCAGTAATCCGTCCGGCATCGGCCAGGCGGCGGGCACGCTTGCGGGAAGCAACCAGGCGCTGATAATTATCGTAGGCCGTGTCGACCCGATTCATCCGCTCCAGAACCAGCAGATACTCACTGGCAACATCCACAGCAAAGCTGCGGCGAAAACGTTCAAAATCCCACAGCGCATACACCACATTGCGCTCGGCCTGTTGTAGTGGTTCGGTGACGATCTCCCGCCCGGCACCACGCAACAGTGGAATACTGAGACTGGCATCAGCAACAATCCCCCGTGCCGAAACACGGTTGGCCGTCAACAACTGAACCAGATCCAACCCTACGGACAAGGCAAACTCAGCGCCACTTTTGAACAGTCGACTGACGCCCAAATCTCCACCATGTTGCAGTCCACTCACCCGCTGGCCGGTACTCTTATCTGTCAGCCATTCGGAAGAAAGCACGGAACTCCAGGTCCCGCGGAAAGCATCGCGTTCCAAATCCAGCGCCAGAGCAGCACGGTACACCGCCTCTTTATTGTCCTGAAAACTGCGGCTGTTGTGTGCCGCGACCTGCAAGGCTTCCGTCAATGTCAGGTGAACCACGGTTGGTGTGGCCTGGACATTAGCGGTGGCAACGGTGCTTGTCACATTCGGCAACAAACGTTGACGCAAACGGCTTTCCGCCCTCTGCAGTGTAAAGGGATAATTGATCTGCAAGGCATCCTGTTTTTGCGCCACGATACCGTAGGCAGCCTCATCAGCTTGCTTAACAGCACCATCCGGCCGCAAACAGGACGACAGCAG
>NZ_AAEW02000028.1 GCF_000167355.1 Desulfuromonas acetoxidans DSM 684 | reverse complement strand
TTTCGCAACAGGAGAAACAATTCGATGTCTGTACAGGAGCTTCAAGATGCCGTAATGGCACTTTCCACAGAAGAAAAGCAGCAATTCATCCTCAATGCTCTCCCTGGCCTGGCCAAAGAGGCAATGCAGGATTCCACGTTTATGATGCAGCTGCTGCCGGTTTTTCTCGGCATTGTCAAAGAGAGCGGCCTGGACATTCAGCAACTGCTGCAATTCGCGTCGATGCACAGCGCGGCCATGGGCGGTCAGAACTAACGGCATTACGATAAACAGTGAAAAAAGGGGTTCCTCAGTGGAATCCCTTTTTTTATGCTGTGATGCAACAGCGCTTGTTTTACGCTTCTTTTACAGTACAAACATTTTAATGGAGTATGGTGAAACCTGGACGTGCCTTTTTCTCGAAAGGAGCCACCATGAAAACCCCATCGCCGGCAACGCGTTACACCGTCGCTGAAGAATTAGCCAACAGTCTCACCCATGCCGTGGGCACGCTGCTTTCCATTGCCGCACTGGCTGTGCTGGTCTTTTACACCATTAAACAGGGGTCGATCTGGCATATCACCAGCGCCTCTATTTTCGGTGCGTCACTAACCTTTCTCTATGTTTCCTCAACATGCTACCACCTGCTGCGCCATCCACAGAAAAAAGCCCGGCTGCGCATCTTTGACCACATTGCCATCCTGCTGCTCATTGCCGGCACGTACACACCGTTTACCCTGATCACACTACATGGTGCTTGGGGATGGAGCCTATTTGCTGCAGTGTGGGCATTGGCAATCAGCGGTATTTTCATTGAATTCAGTCAACTGCGATACCGCCGTCAGTTTTCCATTGCCCTCTATGTGGCCATGGGCTGGATGATTGTTATGGCCATCAAACCGCTACTTGATGCCCTGCCCAGCACTGGATTCATCCTACTGTTGGGCGGAGGGCTCAGTTATACCCTCGGTATCAACTTCTATCTGTGGCGCCGCTTACCCTACCACCATGCCATCTGGCATCTATTTGTATTGGCTGGCAGCATTCTACATTTTTATGCGGTGTTTCTTTATGTGTTACCCAAGGCGGTTTAAGGAACAGAAACCTCTTTAGAAGTGTTATCTGATCACGGTGGAGACCCTCATCCGTTGGTACCGCTAAAAGGGAGGGCTGGGGGGCTCAATAACAAACCCTGGCAAGGGTGGGCACTGCCCACCCGTTTAATCGGTGCCACGTAAGAAATAGAAAGATGCGTAAAATATTATCAACGTTTTACACTAGAGATGATGAGTTGCAAGATTTGCCGAGCCAGCAGATGGTTGAAAACCGTCTGTGGAGCTCATGGACGAGCGACCACCATCTCTGATGGTGTAAGCAAGACGGAAATCGCATTTTCGGCTTGCGTTATTGGGAAACACAGGATGTGTTTATCCAATATTCTCATTGATGCGGCGAGCCGAATCCGTGAAGCATGACGGAAACAGACCCGGTGGTGGTTGGTCCAGGTTCAGGAGGTATTCAAGCTGGTTTTTGCATACTTTTGAGCGGCTAGTCAAAAGTATGTCGGCTGCCGGGACGAAACCCGGCGGTCTTGTCTTTGATCTTGATCTTTAGTGGTTCGTTATACGGAACTGATCGCGCTGGCGAATATCAACCGTCTTCGATGACGGTACGCACGTGACGTGGGCTTCCGCGCCCACACCTCGAGCCCCTTTTGCGTCGACAAAAGAGGCGGAAAATCGACTCCCGTCATTGCGCCCTACGGGTTCCCTCACTGCACTCGCTTACGCCGTGATGTCGGCAAAAACTCGCTAGCGCTCAAACAGTTTGCCGACGACCATCACAGCGACACTCCTTACGTTCGGCGCTGCTGAACGGGAGAGCTTGGGTGCTAAACAACTCGCTGAAGGGTGGGCACTGCCCACCCGTTTTGTCGGAGCCACGGAAAAACTAGAGAGCGGCGTTACATTGTTATCAGTGTTTTACGCCAATGCTGATGAGTTGCACGATTTGCCGAGCTCAAGGGAGGCAAGCCGAATCCGTAAAGCAAAACGGAAACAGACGCATTGTCGGTGGGTCCAGGTTCAGGAGGTGTCCCAGCCGGTTTTTGCATACTTTTGAGCGGCCAGTCAAAAGTATGTCGGCTGCCGGGACGACACCCGGCGACCTTGCTCTTGACTTTGATCTTCAAAGATTCGTCATTGGGAGCTAAACGGGAAAGCCGGGCTGCTAAATTACTCTGTTGCAGGGTAACGATTTAACTATTCAACAACCCCTGTGGATTCAATCCCACACGAATCGCCCCCCAATGCTGACCATTGATATGAATCGGCAGCGACAAGTCACTGGCCAACTCCCCGGTATCCCGGCAATAGGTCTGCAGCAAAAACGTGCCGGTACTGCGTGCCGCCGCCAAACCAACCGGATCGTTAAAAATCCGCTTGTCACGACTCTGTGCCAGATCGGTTTCGTGATCACCAGTCAACGGACGGGAATAGAAACTGTTGTGCGTCGGCGCATAACCGTTACGGTCCACACACAGACAAAACAAACCGCAATCCACCTGTTGCACCACCTCATCGTAAATCGGCTGACAGGAAGTCTCAAATTTCTGGTCGTAAGCCGTCGAATATTTAACCGGATCAGTACCGGGGATCTCCTGATAGCTGCTATCAAAGACATGCACACCCTGACGAGCCATAGCATCGATACGCTGCTGCAACTCATCACGATAGCGCCGGGCCGTTTGCAAAATCTGCTCAAACGCACCGTGCCCGATAACAAAGTGTGACACCATCTCCTGCATGGTCTGAGTGGTACCGTTGAGCTGTTCAGAGTAATCATTGGCCTGTTTCATGGCCGTAACCACCCCACCACTGAGCTGCTTCACCTGGCTGATATTCTCATGCACCATGTTAGACGCCGCAGAAAGCTCTTCAACCGAGGCACTGATGCGGTGCAGGCTGTCGTGGGTCTCTTCAAAGTCATTGACCATGTCGGTAAACATGGCGCACGATTCATCGACGACGGTCTTGGTGGAATTGATGTGTTCGGAGATCACTTCGGTGCCCTCCTGGGTCGAACGCACACCGACAATCATATCATGCAGGGTTGTGGCAATATTGTTGGTCGCATCACTGACTTGATTCGACAGGTTTTTGACCTCTTCAGCGACCACGGCAAATCCGCGCCCGGCCTCTCCCGCCCGAGCAGCTTCGACGGCGGCATTGAGAGCCAGCAGTCCGGTCTGATTGGAGATGCTCTGGATCAGGGCGACAACCTCTTCGATCCCCTTGGATTTTTCATCCAACCCCTGAACCGTGGCGACAAAATCAACCAGCTTGTCATCCACCACACCAATATGCTCTCCTGCTTCCTGCAATCGCCCCAGAGAATTACGCGCCTGATCGAGCTGCTGCGACGTCGCCGACTGAATCGTCTGGGCATTGTCGGCAATTTCGCTGGTGGCAGCGGTGCTTTCTTGACTGCTGGCATAAATGGCATCAGCCAGCTCCCCCTGGCGCAACGACACTTCAGTGGTCTCTTTGACCTGCTTGCCCACCGACGCCGAACCGACTGCGATCTGCACCCCCTGCTCACGGACACGACCGATGATCTCGCGCAGTTTTTCCATGAAACGGTTATAGCCCTCGCCAAGATCGCGGATCTCATCGTAGGTCACTAAAGGGATATCACGTGACAAATCGCCTTCGCCATGACTGATCTCATCAAAGATTCCGGTGATCTGACGCAAGGGCCGAACAATCATGTAGCGCAGAAACAGTATTTGGATAACAATCACCGTCAGGGTAATCAGAAAGATCGCGACCACCCACCAGCGTGAAATACTGTGGACCTGAGCAATGCGCGCCTTCAGTTCGGCAGCGGAAAGTGAGGCCATCGCCGTATTGACGGCTTCCTGCTGCCAATAAAGCACGCCGCCGAGCGCGACACAGGCCAGCAGAATAAACAGCATGTTGCCGGCAATCTTTTTAGTCAGGGAATTGAACAGACTCTGCTCAAGAGAACGGTAAATTGATTGAAAAAAAGCCATGTCTGCTCCACGCAAGAGAAATCTGGTCGAGAAACAACCTCTGTCGAATAGAAACAGACTAATCAATTCTTGGCGCAAAATCAAACACTGTTTTCATTTTAAATAACGCCCTATTAAATCCGTTCGTTATGGGAAAAACTACTTATTCGGGTAGCGCAAACCAACCGTGTCAAGAAACTGAGATAAATCAGCCGGCAAGGGGCTATTGATCTCAACGGGAGCACCGCTGAAGGGATCAATGAACGCCAGTTGGCAGCAGTGGAGAAACAACCGTGGCAACGCGTCGGGCTGTTGTCCTCGGTAACGGCGATCACCAAAAAGCGGATGGCCAAGCTCTGCCAGTTGGCGGCGAATCTGGTGTTGGCGGCCGGTATAAAGAGTCACTTTTAACAGCGACGCCTGTTCGTTACGATCGAGTGCCTGGAATGCGGTCTGCGCCTCTTTTGTTTTCCCTTTGCTCGGCACCTCGGATTGGATTAAGCCCCGCCCAGGTGTTTTACCCGCCACCAGGGCCAGATAACTTTTCTCCACTTCATGACACATGAACAACTTCCCCAGTTCGCTACAGGCCTTTTTCCCCTTGCCGAACAGTACCGGACCGGACGTTTCCAAATCAAGACGATGGATCGGTGCGACCTGGTAGGCATCACCGCGTGAACGAATCAACTCATCGACAAGAGCGGCAAGATTGCGGTCTTGATGGCCTTCACTGCTGTGAATCGCTAACCCGGACGGCTTATCGACAATAAGAATCTCCCGGCTTTCGTAAAGAATAAACAATTGCTGTTCCAGCGATGGTTGCGCTGTTGCCGCCAGCAGTTCAGACAATCGGCCGCTGTCTGGTAAGATCAGAACATCCCCCAATTTCAACTGATCTTGCTCGCTCACTACGCCACGAGGCCCTTTCACTTTGCCTTTTTTGAGCAATTGACGCAGATAACTTTTGGAAGCGGCTGAAATATGGCGCTGTAAAAAAGCTAAGGGACTTAACGGGATTTCGTTGGCTTCAACGGTAAATTGCGGCATAGACTGTTTCCTTGTCCGGTTATTTATGGAAAAAACGGATAATCAACGATAGCACCAGGCTAACGATGATCATCGTAGTTATGGGAAAATAAACCTTCATACCGGGTTTGTCGATGATGATATCACCGGGTAGCCGTCCAAGGGGGATTTTACTCAGCCATGGCCAGCCTAAACCAATAATCACCAAGAGCACGCCAAGAATAATCAGTGTTTTCTGCATGACATCCCTCTTTGTACCAGTATTAACCCAGCCGTGCCCAACGCCAACCGCGCAACGAATTGATCAGATAAATGTCACAGTTGCTCACCTCATCCACGGTGACAACCTGTTCCACAATCCGCCCCTCATCGAGCAACCGTTGGCGCATGGTTCCCGGCAACAGACCGCATGCAACCGGTGGCGTCACCCAACGCCCTTGATAATGCACAACCACATTGGCCGTGGTCGTTTCTGTGATCTCACCGCACTCATTGTACATCAAAACGTCATCCGCTCCAGGCGCTTGATTACGCAATACCTCGTAACGCTGGCGTTGATCGGTTTTGTGCTGCAGCCACGGATCGCGGCTGTTGACGGCAGTAACGGCCAGCGCCAAGCGCAGCGCTTGCGTCTGTCCCTGATGCTGATAGGGAATAAACTCACAGCTCACATCGCCGAGAAAGTCGACCAGACAGCGTACCCGCCACCAGCGTGGGGGTTGCACGGCTGCCGCCTCAACCAGATGGTGGCGAAGACAATGGCGGTTTACGTCAATACCCAACAACTGAGCACTTTTTTCGAGACGCTGCAGATGATATTCCAGGTTGCGATAACCCTGATCTGGGCGCCACAACAGAGTTTCAAGCAACGAAAAATCACCGACTCCCGGCAAAACGCTGGCTTTGATGCGTGTTTCCCGCCACTCATCGGCGCTGTCGGAATCCCAGACAATGCCGCCGCCAACACCGTAATGCACGTGCTGTTCATGGCGATCGTAAACCGCCGTGCGAATCGCCACATTGAACTGACTGCGCCCCTGAGGCGTGATAAAGCCAATGGCACCGGTGTAGACGCCGCGCGGACCGCTTTCCAATCGATCAATCCACTCCATGGTTTTCTTTTTCGGCGCTCCGGTAATGGACGCACAGGGGAACAATGCTTTGAATTGTTCAACCAGACCACAGCCAGCAGGAAGTTGCGCCTCCACTTTGCTGGTCAGTTGCCAGACGGTCGGATACCCTTCGAGATGGTACAGGTCACGCACCGACACACTGCCCACTGTGGCGAGCTGGCCGAGATCGTTGCGCAACATATCGACAATCATCAGATTTTCAGCCCGATTCTTTTCGCTCTGATGCAGTTCTGCAGCGCGCCGCCGATCCTCTTCATCGCTGGCACCACGCGGTGCCGTCCCCTTCATCGGCCGGGTCGTAATATGCTGGCCGTCAACAGCAAAGAACAGCTCCGGTGAAACGGAGCACACAACATGGGAACCAATATCAAGATAGGCGGCATAGCCACCTTGGTGACGGCAATTCAGGTAGCCAAAAAAAGACCACGCATCAAAATCGTCATCCACCTGGGCATGAAGGCCATAGGTATAGTTGACCTGGTAGGTTTCACCTTGGGCAATGGCCTGGTGAATGCGCGCCAGTTGTGTGTAGTATGACGCCACAGAATTGTCTGACCACCACAGCAGCCTTGGCCATTTTTCCACGGTATCAGGCCCATCCACCGTCACCACACTCTTGCTGATGGCAAACCAGGCCACGGGCAACGGAGAGACACGCGCTTGCTTGCCAGCATAAAACGCGGCGCCACCTTCATAGCCGACAAAACCGGCCGCAGCATAGCCGCGTGTAACCCACGACTCGACGTCACGCAAACAGTTGACCAGATCGGATGCAGCATCACAGCGGACCACATGGCACACCTCAGTGAAACTCAACCATTGTCCTGAATTGCTGTCTTTAACGCAGACCTTCGGTTGCTGTGACGTTGTTCCATCTGAGAACATAAAAACTAAATCCATCCCCTTGAAGAGACACACTAATCAGGTTAAAGTAGTTATATCATTAAAACATCCCCAGAAGAGATAACCACCATGGTCGAAGACTACGCACAACTGATCCAGAAAGGCATTGCCGCGCTGAAACACAACAGTCCTGTTGAAGCGCTGATGCAGTTCGAACAGGCCGACACCCAACGTAGCACCCCATTGTCGCGCTCATATCTTGCTTATTGCCTGTCAAAAGTCAAGGGCCAGCATCAACGGGCGATCTCTTTGTGTCAAAGCGCCCTTCGTGACGAACCCCACAACAGCGCCCACTACCTGAACTTGGGGCGCATCTACCTGAACGCCGACCGCAAAAGTCAGGCCATGCAGGTATTTCGTCGCGGCATCAAACTGGGACCAAACCCGGAACTTCTCGAGGAACTGAAAAAATTTGACCGGCGTCAACCACCGGTGTTCAGTGCCTTACCGCGAACTCATCTGATAAATAAATTCTCCGGCAAGTTTCTCTCATTTATCGGATTCCGTTAAAAGGGTCATAGGCTGACGTTTTCCTCTCATGAACACCTAATAGTTGTTGCGTAAAAACAGCTATCTTCAGCATAAAGCGGTTCAAAAAAAAACCTTTCCTGCCTCGTCTCAGCTGTGCTAAAGTTCGCACCAAAATTGTATACACATGGCTATCTAATAAGTCACACCTCAATGATTAGCACTGCAATATTAGTACACACAAAAGCGAGGCAACCATGTCAATCCAGATTAAACTTCTCGGTTCGTTTTTTATGATGGCCATCCTCTGTGCCATCATCGGCGGGCTGGGTATTTACGGCATCAACACCACCAATAGCTCCCTCAATGAGGTCAGTGATCTGCGTCTTCCCAGCGTCCGCAGTATCGGCCTGATGATGGAAAAACTCAATGCCATCAAAGCGGAAGAGCGCACCCTGGCGATTCCGGACCTGTCTGTTGAACAGCGCCGTGACGCCATCGACACGCTACGTCAACTGGGCCGTGAGCTTGATGACGCGGTACAGGTCTATACCTCTTTGAAAAAAACCGACCAGGAACTCAAGGCGTGGCACGACGTCGACAACAGCCTGAAGCAGTGGCGTCAACGCCAGGCGGAAATGCTACAACTGTTTGAAAAGGTCAATCTGGATCATATTGGTGCCCTGGGCCGCGACCTCAACCAGATGTTCATGGATCACTTTGAGTGGGTCAGTGCCCTTGGTGCAGCCATCGAACACGAAGAGCGTTTTACCGGTCAGATAGACCCGACAAAATGCAACTTCGGCAAATGGTTGCTCACCTTTGAAACCAACAGCCCGGAGCTGCGCAAAGCCCTTGAAGAGATTATGCCGTCCCATGAAGAGCTGCATGATGTCGGAGCCGAAATTGACGGGTATATTGCTGAAGGCGATATCCTTGAAGCCTCCGAAACCTATACCCATATCATTGGGCCGATCCTGTCGGTAATCAAAGACGAGTTTGTGGATGCCAGCAATATTGCCAAAGCGCAGTCCGACCTGCTGAATCAGGCGACAGAAATTGCTCTGGGAGTTGAGCGCAATGCCTTCTTGAAAGTAGACCGCAGCCTGAACGACCTCTACGAACTGAACAACCAACTGACCGATGCCACGCGCCAATACGCCCTGAGCAGTGCCAGCCGCAGCAAAACCATTGCCATCACCGCGATTGCCATCGGCGTGATCTTGTCACTGGGATTTGGTTTTATCACCTCGCAGCGTTTGGCTAAACCACTCAAAGATGCCGTCGTCATGATTGAGGAGTTACGTCACGGCCACCTGGATCAACGCCTGTCCATTCGCAGCATGGACGAAGTGGGCAAAATGGCCCAGGCCATGAACACCTTTTCCGACAATCTCAAAGAGGAGGTCATCTCGGCCATGGATCAATTGGCCCAGGGCGACCTGACCTTTTCGATCTCTCCATATGACAGCAACGACCAGCTACGCACAACGCTGAAACAGGTCGGCGCCGATCTCACCGATCTGATCACCCAGATCCAACAGGTCGCCAACCAGATCGGCAACGGCGCCATGCAAATTGCCAGCTCCAGCCAGTCGTTGTCGGAAGGGGCCACATCGCAGGCCGAATCTCTGCAGGAGATCACCAGCTCCATGTCGCAAATGGCATCACAAACCCGCAGCAATGCTGATAGCGCCACCACAGCCAGCGATCTGTCCAAAGCAGCCCATCAGGCGGCCAATAACGGCATGAACCAGATGAGTGCCATGAATGATGCCATGGACGAAATCAACGAGTCAGGCAAAAACATCGCCAACATCATCAAAGTAATTGACGAAATTGCCTTCCAAACCAACCTGCTGGCCCTCAATGCCGCCGTTGAAGCAGCGCGTGCCGGTCAGCACGGCAAAGGTTTTGCGGTGGTTGCCGAAGAGGTTCGCAACTTGGCTGCACGCAGTGCCAAGGCGGCTCAAGAGACCTCAACCCTGATTGAAAACTCAGTCAGCAAGGCCAGCCATGGTCAGGAAGTAGCCGAAAAAACCTCGGAGGCACTGACTGAGATCGTCAACCGGATCGAAAAGGTGACCGGACTGGTCGGCGAGATCGCCCATGCCTCTCAGGAGCAGGCTGCCGGCATTGACCAGATCAATCAGGGTCTTAACCAGATCGACCGGGTCACCCAGCAGAACACCGCCAGCTCTGAAGAGAGTGCGGCGGCTTCAGATGAGCTGTCCGGGCAGGCCAATACCCTGCGCCAACTGCTCAGCCGCTTCCAGATCAATCCGAGTACAGCTCACCAAGTGAGCAGCAAAGCCGCTCCCATGATCGGCTATACCCAAGAGGCGGACGATGACATGTTCGAACTTTGACAAAGCCCCACAACTCTGATATTGAGACAGGTCTTTCCATAGTTTGGAAAGACCTGTTTTTTTTTCGCCCTGTCGAAGAATCGAGAACCCTTAGAGGCTCACTATGCTATTTGCGCCACGCCGCTTTCGCCTGTTCAACGCCGAACTGATGACCCTGACCCGGTTAAGTGTGCCACTGATTCTCGCGCAACTGGCACAATCGAGCATGGGGTTTGTCGACACCATGATGGCCGGACGCGTCAGCCCAAACGATCTCGCTGCCGTAGCCATCGGCTCGAGCATCTGGTTTCCGGTGTTGCTGTTTCTGCTCGGCATCCTCAGTGCGTTGACACCGATGGTGTCCCAAGCCCACGGCGGTGGCCGCCACCATGAGATCGACCGACTGATCCCGCAAGGCATCTACCTCGGTGTCTTCCTCGGTATCGGGGCCGCTCTGATTCTACGTCATATTGAACCGGTGCTGGGCTGGTTCCAGATTGATGCGACCTTAACACCACTGGTCACCCGCTACCTTGCCGGTGTTTCTTGGGGATTTCCAGGCATCGGCATCTGTTTCGCCCTGCGTTATTGCAGTGAAGGACTCTCCTTAACCCGTCCCGGCATGATTGTCAGCTTTTTTGGTCTGGGCATTAACATTGTTGCCGATTATCTGCTGGTGTTCGGCGTTTTGGGCTTTCCAGCTCTCGGCGGTGCCGGCTGTGGTCCGGCAACCGCGCTGACCATGTGGAGCATGGGGCTGGGCATGGTGTTTATTTTCTGGCGGCATGGCGAATTACGCCGTTATCACGTCATGCCATGGAAGAAGCCGTTTCAACCGGATGTGCAAAAGCACCTGCTGACATTGGGACTCCCCATCGGCAGTGGGCTGTTTATCGAGTGCAGTGTGTTTGCCATCATCGCTATTCTGCTGGCGCGGTTCGGTGCCCAGAGTGTTGCCGCCCACCAAATTGCCCTCAATTTTGCGTCAATGCTGTTTATGATCCCTTTGAGTATTGCCACAGCCATCTCTGTGCGCATTGGCTTTACCGTTGGCCGACAGCGACCGGCTCACACACGGCGTGCCGCACGGGTCGGCATTATTGCCACCCTGTGTCTGGCCTTGATCAGTGCGACTGTCATTGCTTTGTTTCCCGATTCTTGTGTGGCCATCTACACCAATGACGGACAACTGCGCGACGCCGCAGCCGCGCTGCTGGTCTACGCGGCAATTTTCCAGCTCCCCGATGCCACCCAGGTAAGCTGTGCCGGAGCACTGCGCGGATTCAAAGACACCCGCATGCCAATGCTGCTGCAGATTTTCGCCTATTGGGGCATTGCCTTGCCCATCGGCAGCTATCTCGGCCTGACACTGAACTGGGGCGCACGTGGCTTCTGGATCGGTTTGATCTGCGGCTTGAGTAGTGCGGCGGTGTTGTTGCTATGGCGGTTGCGGGTGATGTTGCGGCGAAACTCTGCTATTCAAGTCAGTTAGCGGTCAAACTGTTCCGCTCAGCAGCATCGAATGACGCCCCCCTGAAGAACAAGGTCAACGTCAAAACCACCGGGTTTCGTCCCGGCGGTCAACATGCTTTTGACTAGCCGCTCAAAAGTAGGCAAAAACCTGCTGAACACCTCCTGGACCTGGATTAACCGACACTGTGTCTGTTTCCGTTATGCTTCAGTGATTCGGCTCGCCGCATCAATGAGAATATTGGATAAACACATCCTGTGTTTCCCAATAACGCAAGCCGAAAATGCGATTTCCGTCTTGCTTACACCTTCAGAGATGGTGGTCGCTCGTCCATGAGCTCCACAGACGGTTTTCAACCGTCATCTGGCTCGGCAAATCATGCAACTCATCAACTTTGGCGCAAAACGTTGATAACCAATTGAAGCTGCACTTTAATTTCTTCCGTGGCTCCGATTGAACGGGTGGCAGTACCCACCCTCCGGGAGTCTGTTATTTAGCGACCAAGCTCTCCCGTTCAGCAGCTCTGAGCGCAATGAACGTCAGCGCGATCCGTTGCGAATTATGAAACACTAAGAATCAAGATCAAAGCCATTGCCCCCGGCTAGACACGATAACTCACTGAATTCAAACAGAGCACTACCACCAATCTAGACAAATCTAATCATTTATTATTTGACAAGTTGCATCGAAAAGCGTACTGACTGAGTAGTCACTCAGTTTTTTGGGGAGTTTATATGAAATGTAAAAAAGACCAGATCATCGATGCAGCCATCGATCTGTTTTCGGAACAGGGCTTTGCCGAGACATCCACAGCGGAAATTGCCGCGAGTTCAAACGTGGCTCAAGGCACGTTGTTTTACCACTTCAAAAGCAAGGAGGGCATCCTTCACGAAGTGATGCGTCAACTGCTTGAAGAAACCCGGGAGGGCTACAAGAAAATCAACACCTCGGACACCACCGGCCTGCAGTGCATTGAACAGTTACTGCGCTCGGATATGGACATTGTCCAGCGTTACAATAAAAAGGTTAAAACCCTGATCCGCGACATGTCAACAAAAGTGCACCAAAAAGGGGAACTGTGCCACGTCCTGATTCATGATTTTGTCTCGTATAAGATTAATCTGTTGTGCCAATTCTTGCGTCAAGGCATTGACGACGGCACGATTCGCGACGTTCCGATCGAAGAGACCGCTTGGTTTCTTGATGCTGCCTTTTACGGCATCATGCACATCCGCCTGTTAAAAGATTTTCCGCTTCCTCCGCTGGATGAAAATGCGATCCAACTTTGCCTGGCCGCACTTTCGCCCCTTTCTACGGCTCAATCATCATGAGGTATTCCATGCGTTACATTGTTTCATTACTGCTTTTAATCATCACTGCGGTTCCTGTCTTGGCCGAGCAGCAACAACAGGCCGCTCTGGTCAAAACCAAGCAACTGGCGGCAACAACGGCAGCACCGACCAAGACATTTATCGGCACTCTCTACTTCGATCGCATCAGCCAACTGTCCAGCGAGGTCAATGGCCGGATCGACAAGGTACTGTTCCGCGAAGGTGATATTGTCAAACAGGGCCAGCCTCTGGTGGAGTTGAATACCGACTTTATCCGCAAAGAGATCGACCGCATCACTGCCATGATCGCTCTGACGCAGGCCCAGCTCGACCATGCCGAAAAAGACCTGAAGCGGTATGAAGAACTGCTGGAAAAACAGGCGACCAGCGCCACAGCTTTCGACCAGTTGTTTTACTCCGTTGCCGAGATCAAGGCACAGAAAGCCGCCTATGAGGCGGAACTGGCTTCCGCCCGTCTACAACTTAAAAAGAGCGTTATTCCGGCACCATTTGCCGGCCGTGTTCTGGACAAGAATGTCGATGTCGGCAACTGGATTACCTCTGGAAGCGCAATTGCCCGCCTCGGTGCACTAAGCGACATCTACCTGCAGGTTCCGGTCAGTGAAAAACTGCTGCCGTTCAGTCATCAAGGCGAAGAGATTGCTGTTAAAATGACGGCCACCGGCGAACAGCTCACCGGTATCCATCAAGGGTTCCGTCCGGCAGCAGATGCTCAGACCAAGAACCTGTTCGTCCGCATCAAACTGGCAGGCTACAGCAATCCGTTCGAATTCATGTCGGCGGAAGTCACTCTGCCCATCGCCAAAAAATCGGATCAATTGCTGGTGCCGCGCGATGCCTTGGTCACGTTCAACGGCCAGAAGTTTTTCTACTCCATCAAAGACGGAAAAGCAGCCCTCGTTCCAGTCCAGATCATCGGCTTCAGTGGCGATAATGCGTCGATCCAAAGCCCCCATGCTCAACCCGGCATGCCGGTTGTCGTCGAAGGCAATGAACGTCTGCGTCCGGATCAGCCCGTGAACGTCGTTGAGGAGTAACCATGAGCGTTCTTCATTACAGCATTAAAAAACCGGTTTCCGTGGCCGTGTTTGTCATCATGATCCTCATGTTCGGCATCATCGGCCTCAACAAGCTGCCCGTCCAGTTAACTCCGGATGTCGAGTTGCCGGAGATCACCGTTACCACCACCTGGCCGGGAGCGACACCGTACGATATTGAACAGGAGATCATCGAAGACCAGGAGGACGCCCTCAAAGGTCTGCAGAACCTGATCAGTCTGGAAAGCTCCAGTTACAACAATTACGGCACCATCAGCCTGGTGTTCAAAGTCGGTGTTGATATCGACAACGCCCTGCTACGGGTGGCCAATAAACTCGATGAAGTCGGCGACTACCCGGAAAACGTCGACAAGCCGATCATTGAAGCGGCGGGTGCCAACAGCTCACCGGTCATCTGGTTGCTGCTCAAAACCAAGCAGGGCAACGAAACGCCCATCGATCAATACCGCACCTTTTACGACAACGAGGTGGAGCAACATCTGGAACGGATCGACGGTGTCGGCTCTCTGTTTGTCGGCGGTGGCACCGAAAAAGAGCTGCAGGTGGTCGTTGACCGCGAAAAAATGGCGCGCCACAACATCACCATCAGTCAGGTGACCCACTCGTTGCAACAGGCCAATGAAAACACCTCGGCCGGCAACCTGAGCATCGGTAAAAAAGATTACCGCATCCGTACCGTCAGCCGGTTTCAGAATGAAACAGATCCGCTCGATGTGGTTCTGGTCGATGACGGTATCAAGCGCGTTTATCTGCGTGATGTCGCCACCACCCAGGAAGGGTTTGAAAAACGCACCTTCGCCGTTCAGAACAACGGCAAACCGTGTATTGTTGTCGGTATCCGTAAAGAAAAAGGTGCCAACGTCATCGATCTGGTACAGCGTGCCCACGAAACGATTGACGAACTCAACGCCGGGCTGCTGGCTGACAACGGGTTAACGTTCGACTGGGTGTATGACCAGACCCCGTACATCAATACGGCGATCAGCATTGTTAAACAGAATGCGCTGATCGGTGGTTTACTGGCCATCGTGGTCTTGCTGGTGTTTTTGCGCAGTGTTTCAGGCACCGCTATCACGGCCATTGCCATTCCAGTGTCGGTTATCGGCACGTTTATCTCGCTGTGGGTTTTTCACCGCAATCTCAACGTCGTCAGTCTGGCGGGGATTTCGTTTGCCATCGGTATGCTGGTCGACAGTGCCATTGTTGTTCTGGAAAACATCGACCGTCACCGTCAGATGGGCAAAAAGGCCTTTGATGCGGCCTTAGACGGTGCTTCTGAGGTATTCGGCGCGGTTCTGGCGTCCACAGCAACAACCGTCGCCGTGTTCCTGCCGGTTATTTTTATTGAACAGGAAGCCGGACAACTGTTTCGCGATATTGCCATTGCTATCACCTTTGCCATTCTGCTCAGTATGATTGTGTCACTGGTGGTTATCCCCTGTCTGGCCAATCTGGTCTATGGGCGACGCCCCGTCATTAAACAGAAAACAGATCGGATCGGTCGCTTTGGCCAGCGTTTTGTCGATGGTATTATGCGTTTTTCCGATCTGTCTCTGAAGTCAGTCGCCACGCGGATCATGACCGTGACGTTGCTTACCCTTACGGCAGCATTGCTGGTCTGGATTCTGCTGCCCAAGTCGGAATACCTGCCCCAGGGCAATCGGAACCTGATCATGAACATCCTGATTCCACCACCGGGTCTGTCGGTGGAAAAACGGGAGTCCATCGGTCAGTACGTCTACAAGCAAGTGGAACCCTACGTCAAAGAGGATTGGAAAGACGGCATTCCCCAGATCAAGACCACCTTCTTTGTCGCCACACCGGACCTCAATATCATGGGTTCGCTCAGTACTCATGAAACTGAAGCACGTGGTATGATGCCACTGATGACCCGGGTAATGAACTCGATTCCGGACATGATCGGCGTCAGTTTGCAGGCGGGTATTTTTGAAAGCAATATTGGTGAAGGCCGGGCGGTCGAAGTCAATATCACCGGCACCGAACTGCCCACCCTGGTTAACGCCGGTCGCACCCTGTATGGCGCGATCAGCCAGGCCATTCCCCAATCGCAGATCCGTCCGGTCCCTTCTCTGGAGATCAGCTATCCGGAAGTCAGTATCGTCCCGGACAAGAAAAAACTGGTGGCCAACGGGCTCACCGAGACCGAACTGGGTGAATATGTCGACGTGCTGATGGATGGTCGTCAGATTGGCGATTACATGCCGGATGGCACCCGTAAGGTGGATCTGGTCGTTAAAGCCAGTGATGCCGAGGTACGCAGCCCGGAAGACATCCTCAACAGCACGATTGTCAACCGTTATGGCGAACTGATCCGCGTTGGCGACATTGCCCGCGCCGAGTACGAACAGGGCATGACTCAGATCGACCACTACGAGCGACGGCGTAATATCACCCTGCAGGTCACTCCGTCAGCAGACATTCCGCTGCAACAGGCAACGGAGACCATTGAAGGGCTAGTCGCTCAGTTACGCAAGGGCGGCAAGCTCGACGGCACCCAAATTTTTATCGGTGGTAACGCCGACAAACTGGTCGAAACTCGCGAGGCGCTACAGTGGAATCTGCTGCTGGCCTTGGTGATCACCTACCTGCTGATGGCGGTATTGTTTGAGAACTTCTTCTACCCGCTGATCATCATGTTCAGTGTGCCGCTGGCAGCAGCGGGTGGTTTTATCGGCCTCAAGGCAGTCAACCTGTTCGTTGCCCCACAAGGATTTGACATTCTGACCATGCTCGGTTTTATTATTCTCATCGGAACCGTGGTCAACAACGCCATTCTCATTGTCCATCAATCGTTGAACAATGTGCGGTTTGAGGGGATGAAGGGCATTGATGCGATTCGTGAATCTGTACGCACCCGTATCCGGCCGATCTTTATGAGTACCACCACCAGTCTGTTTGGCCTGCTGCCGTTGGTGCTGTCCACGGGAGCCGGCAGTGAACTGTATCGCGGCATCGGCAGCGTCTTGCTCGGTGGACTGCTGGTCTCGACGGTCTTCACCCTGTTTGTTATCCCGGCTTTGCTAGCTTTCTTTATTCATCGCGAAAGGGCTGAAAATGCGGAATAAATCGACGATCATCACACTGTGCATTCTGGTGCTGGCTCTGCCGAGTCTGGCTTCGGCTTGGACGATCAGTGAGTTACAAAATACAGCGGCCTCACAACGTTACCTGGTGCGAGAATACCAGGCCGCCATGCACGAACAGCAGCAAGGGGTTCGTTATCAACGCGGTGAATTCATGCCTTCGGTCAACGTGTTTTATCAAGCACAAAACCGGCGTGACGAGACACTTCTTGAACCGGAAGAATATCACAGCCGCGGCATTCAGCTGACCTGGAACCTGTTCAACGGCTTCGGCGATTACTACCGCTTGCTCAGCAAGAAACAACAACATCAGGTCGCCCACTGGCAACTCAAGGAGATCCAACAGACCGTTCAGGAGCAGGTAGCGCAAACCTGCCTGCAAATCAAGCAACAGTTGCAGAATCTAGAAGTGGCACGCCATGCGGTGGAACTCTACGAGCAAGAGCGCCACAATGCCCAGGCCAAATTCGATGTTGGTCTGCTGACCCGCAACGATGTATTGAGAATCGAAGTGGAACTGGAAAATGCCCGTCTCGATGTCAACACCGCCGAGACCGCCATTCGTCAGCAAATTGCCCAACTGCAACGCCAGACCCTGACCGCAGTCACCCTCGACACCCTCAACCTCGACGAGTTGGCTCAACTCCCTCAATTGGCTGGCCAACAGGCTCTTCAGGAGCAGTTACTCAGCGCCAATCGCGAGCTGCTCGCCTTGCGCCATGTTATTGAGTCTGCATCCCTGGCCCACAAGGCGACAGGTGATCGTTATCTGCCACGCGCCGATTTGGTGAGTGAACTGTCCCGTCACGAGAATGACTATTGGTTTGATGAAGGTGATGAGCGAGACGAAGAACTCACCACGCAACTCCAATTGAGCTTGAATTTATTCGACGGCTTTAAGGACGACGCCAATCGCAAGCAAGCGCAACTGGCTACGGACCGCGCCAACTTTAATTATCAGGAGCGGGAACACGAACTGGTGACACAGCTCGACAACCTGCGCCGTGACTTCCTGTTGGCTTATGACAACCTCAAGGTGGCTCAAACCAACAGCGAACAGGCGCGCGAGAATCTGCGCATCACCCGGTTATCCTTTGATCAGGGTCTGACCACCTCGGCGGAGCTGCTCGATGCGATTTTCTACCAGACCCGTGCCGACCTCAATATTATCAATGCGCGCACAACGATTTACTCGGCCTACTTTACCATTCAACATCTCATCGGTGCGTTTGCAGACACCACCATCCAGTAGTGTCTCGTCCGAGCTGGTTTTAAAACCGATAGATCCGTGAAAACACGTTAAAAAATGCGTTGCCGGAACAGAAAATTTTTTCTGCGCGGCAACGCATTTTTCTTGTTCTCCCCTTCCTTTTATGATCTTATGACGCCGTTTGGCACCCCCAAACATTCGGCAAATGTCAGGTGATAGAGAGATATCATCTTCGGGCTCCGGAACCGCTGGTGTCCCGCTTACAAAATTGACGGCATCCCCCGCTGTCCATTTTGGGTTTCCGCCAGGAAACCGCAGGCTCGTCAACGAGTCTGTCAAAGGAGATCGGCCATGTGTGCAAAGAAAGTAACCCGTACCAAGCGTCCAAAAAAAATAAAACTGCGCGGTTTTAACAACCTGACCAAAACACTGTCGTTTAACATCTACGACATCTGTTACGCCAAGGCCCCTCAATCGCGTAAAGAATATCTCGAATATATCGACGAGGAATACAACGCCGAACGGCTGGAAAAAATCCTCTGCGAGGTCTCTGACATTATCGGTGCCAATGTCCTGAATATTTCCAGTCAGGACTATGACCCGATGGGTGCCAGTGTTACCGTACTGATCGCCGAAGAACCGGTAGATCCGAAACCGGATCAGGTCCTGGCGCACCTCGACAAAAGTCACCTGTGCATTCACACCTATCCGGAAACTGACAGCAAGCTCGGTATTTCGACGTTCCGGGTCGACGTTGACGTCTCAACCTGTGGTAAAATAAGCCCGCTCAAAGCGCTTAATCACCTGATTGAATCGTTTGAGTCGGATATTGTCCTGATGGATTACAAAGTGCGCGGCTTCACGCGTGACGTGCGTGGCAAAAAGCACTACATCGACCACAGCATCCACTCAATTCAGCAATACATCAAACGAAGCACTCTGGCACTGTATGATTGCGTCGATATCAACATCTATCAGGAGAACCTGTTTCATACCAAGATGTTGCTCAAAGATGTCGAGCTGGAGAAGTATTTATTCGGGACGGCCATGCAGGATTTTTCCGATGCGGAGAAAACGCGGGTTCGTGAACTGCTGCGCCGGGAGATGACAGAGATTTTCTATTCAAAGAATATCTTCAAGTAGTCTCTGCCCTGTTCTATTCACGGATCGCGACCCCGCAGCCAGTGACCATGCGCCGAATTTTGTTCGTAACACTCCTGCTGACGATCCTGTCTGTCACCGGTTGCGCCCCAACGCCTGAAACCCTGGGGCGCGCCGCCAATCCCTACCCTCTGGCCGATAAGCCGGTTCCTGACACGCTCGTCCATCTGCCAACCGGAACCATCGTCTCCACAGAGCAGATGCTTGCCGACATTAGCAGTGATCGCATCATTTATGCTGGAGAGACTCATGACAATCCGGCATCACACCGTTTTCAACTCACCATTCTCAACCACCTGATTCAGCGCTATCCGCAGCATATCGCGGTCGGCATGGAAATGTTTCATCACGACCAGCAGCCGGTTCTTGATCGCTGGATTGCCGGCGAGCTGGACGAAAAAAGTTTCCTGCGTCAACTGCACTGGTATGAGAGCTGGGGCATCGATTATGCCTACTACCGCGATCTGCTCACCACGATGCGTGAACATCAGATTCCCATCATTGCCCTCAATGTCAGCCCTAAACAAAAGATGGCGGTGATGCAGGGCAAACAGACCACGCCGGAAGTGAATGATCCGTATTACCATGCCACGCTGATGGCGTATTTTGCCGGTCATGATCACGGTAACGGCGAAGCGGAAGCATTTATCCGCATCCAGAACCTGTGGGACAACACCATGGCGCAAACCGTGGTCGACTATCTTAGCCAGCCAGAACATACGCACGATCACCTGCTGGTTTTGGCCGGTGGCAATCATGTCCGCAACGGCTTCGGCATTCCCCGCCGCGTCTACCAGAAGTTGCCGCTATCCTACAGTCTGGTCGGTAATGATGAAGTGGAGATCGATGACAGCAAGCAGGATCGCTTTATGCAGGTCACATTGCCGGAACTGCCGCTGTTGCCTTACGACTACCTGCTCTACAATCGCTACGAAGCCGGGCCGCAATATATGCGCCTGGGCGTGCTACTTGAGCAGCAGGATGATGGTGTGGTGATTGGCAAAGTGATGCCGGGGAGTCTGGCGGAATCTTCTGAAATTAAAGCTCAGGACCGGATTGTTTCACTCAATGGTGAAGCCGTCAAAGAGCCCTTTGATGTGATTTATACACTCCGTCAACAGCAGCCGGGAGATACGGTTACTCTTATAGTGGAGCGTCAGGCGGAGTCGATTAAGGTCCGAGTAACATTTGCACAATAGCCTTGCAACAAGGCGTGGCGAACATTCACTGCGAAGCAACGAAGGACACCACCAGAGACACCAACGCCCCGGCTGAAACAGCCGGGGCGTTGGTGTTACCTCTTATACGATGACGATTACTCGTCGTAAGGATCAAACGCATCCTTGCCCACACCACATACAGGGCAAACCCAGTCATCCGGCAGATCGGCAAAGGCAGTGCCTGCGGCAATACCGGAATCGGGATCACCTTCGGCAGGGTCATAAATGTAACCACACGGCCCACAGACGTACTTTTCCATAATGTTCTCCTTGGCTAGGTTTAATGATCAATCCAACGTACCGTTATGTTTTCTGATCGTCAAGATCTTATTATAAACAGTTCCTCATCCTAATCATGCGACGTTAAGATCAAGAAAGCCGACGGTTGCCCGTCGGCTTTACAATGATCGTCGCGTTACGATCTACTCAGTGACCAGCTCAAACATATCTTTTGACACCCCACACACCGGACAAACCCAATCATCAGGGATATCAGCGAAAGCGGTTCCCGGATCAATACCGGAATCGGGATCTCCCTCAGCAGGATCGTACACATAACCACAGGCCGTGCAAACATACTTTTCCATGTATTCCCTCCTTCTGGATGCGTGAAAAAAACAGGTGTTCCGAAAACAGGTCACCTGACCGTGACGTATTAAACCGTTGCCGCCGGAGCTTGACGCTGCCCCAACTCATTGTTGAGCATAAAAATACCGTTGCCGGTCCCTTCAACAAGCTTCAGTTTGTCGATAATGCTGTTGACCGTTGCTTCCTCTTCCACCTGCTCGGTGACAAACCATTGCAAAAATGAATTGGTGCCATGGTCACGCTCATCAAGCGCCAGATCAACCAGGGAGTAGATACGCTTGGTCACTTCCTGCTCGTGGCCCAACGTGGTCTGGAACATCTCCAACGGGGTACCAAAATCATTCTCAGGCTTGGGACACTGGTCGAGCTCCACCGGCTGGCTCTGATCGAGAATGTAATGGTAGAACTTCATGGCATGGATCATCTCTTCTTGATACTGGTTGTAAAACCAGTTGGCAAAGCCATCCAGTCCCTTGAAGTTACAATAGGCACTCAACGACAGGTAAATATTGGCGGAATAAAACTCGAAGTTCATTTGCTCGTTGAGCGCTTTGGTCATGGAATCACTGATCATGAAAATCTCCTGATACTGTTTACCGGTTAATTGATTACCGCTTTAGTTCTATTTACTCTAGTGCATTTACAATGCAAATGCAACCACCAGAATTGCGTAAACACTAAAAATGACAAGGGAAATAGACATCTAACAGATCATGCTTTCCCAGCACTGCCCAGAACGGTTTCATTTTTATGCTTCATCAGCGCAATCAGTTCACTGCGTGCAGCGCCGAGATATTTACGCGGGTCAAACTCTTCAGCATTGTTGGCCAGATACTCACGAACCTTGGCAGTCATGGCCAGACGACCGTCCGAATCGATATTGATCTTGCACACGGCACTGGCAGCCGCCTGCCGCAGTTGCTCTTCAGGAACCCCGACAGCCCCGTCGAGATGGCCGCCATACTGATTAATCAGTTGCACGTAGCTCTGCACGACACTGGAAGCCCCGTGCAAAACAATGGGAAACCCGGGGATGCGCTGCTCAATCTCTTTAAGGATATCAAAACGCAACGGCGGCACCTCTTCACCTTCAGCCAGCTTGAACTTATACGCACCATGGCTGGTACCGATGGAGATAGCCAGCGAGTCTACTCCGGTTTTCTTGACAAAGTCTTCCACTTCATCGGGTTGGGTATACGTGGAATGCTCGGACTGAACTTCATCTTCAATACCGGCCAGAACACCAAGCTCACCTTCGACGGTCACATCAAACTGATGGGCATACTCCACCACCTTGCGGGTTAATGCGACATTCTCCTCATAAGGGAGATGGGAGCCATCGATCATGACTGAAGAAAAACCAGAGTCAATACACGCCTGACACAACTCAAACGAATCGCCGTGATCCAGATGCAGGCAGATAGGCACCTGCGATCCCATCTCACGTGCCATTTCCACAGCTCCTTTTGCCATCCAGCGCAACATGGTGGCATTGGCGTAATTACGCGCCCCATTACTCACCTGAATAATCACGGGAGAATTGGTTTCAATACTGGCGTGAATAATCGCCTGGAGTTGCTCCATATTGTTAAAATTGTACGCCGGGATGGCATAGCCACCGCTGACCGCTTTTTTAAAGATGTCACGAGTATTGACCAGACCAAGTTCGGTATAATGCGTTTTGTCTGCCATAGAAACTCCTCCAGATGGTTAAAAACAATAACGATATCAGAGACATTAATTATCAGTGACTGTAAATCAAGTCCAGCACAAACGCATTCAAATCACGTTTACAATTTACCGAACCCGGGTCGAACATAAGGTATAAACATACCATGCTTGCGGTCAGTTGTCCGCTATCGCTCAAAAATAGAACATCGTATGACAAAACGGTTGAAAAACCGCCCAATTTCTATTAGGATACGCGCGTTTATCCTTATAGATGTCGGGTTGGACCGACATAAAAAACCACCACTCAATTCATCTCATATTTACATCAAAGGGGCTGGCATGGAGAGCAACAAGGCGGAAGAATATTTAAACGACTGGACAGAACGCGTCGATTTAGCGGAACAAATGGTACCGATTATCGGCAGCCTGTACCGTAATCAAGGCGTCAACATCAACATCTACGGCCGCACCCTGGTCAACAGGACGCCTGTTGGCATCTTGCGCGCCCACCGTTTTGCCCGCCAGATCCTTGACAGCGAAATTTCCGTTCGCGACAGTTTTCCCATTCTTGAAGCTGTTAACAACCTCGAACTGGCCCCCGGCAAGGTCGACATTGGCAAGCTCACCCACCGCTACGAGCAACAGGGCAATGGCCTGAGTGTCGCCGACTTTGTCGCCAAAGAGCTGGCCGAGATCAACACCGGCATCGCAACGGTTCTCGACGAGCCGCGTGATGTCGTCCTCTACGGTTTCGGCCGTATCGGTCGCCTGCTGGCGCGTATCCTCATTGAGCAAACCGGCGGCGGCAACAAGCTGCGCGTTCGTGCTGCCGTTGTTCGCAAAGGCAGCGAAGACGATCTGTGCAAGCGCGCCAGTCTGCTGCGTCGTGATTCCGTTCACGGCCGTTTCCAGGGCGTTATCAAGGTCGATGAAGAGCAAAATGCGATCATCGCCAACGGCAACATGATCAAGATTATCTACTCCGATGCTCCGGAAAATATCGATTACACCGAGTACGGCATCAACAACGCCATCGTCATCGACAACACCGGCAAATGGCGTGATCGCGAAGGTCTCGGTCGCCACCTCAAAGCCAAGGGCGTTTCCAAGGTTATCCTCACCGCTCCCGGCAAAGGCGACATCCCCAACATTGTTTTCGGTGTTAACAACGAGCTGATCGCTCAGGAAAAAGAGATCTACTCCGCTGCCAGTTGCACCACCAATGCCATCGTGCCAGTACTCAAAGCGGTTGAAGACAAGTTCGGCATTATCAGTGGCCACGTTGAGACCTGCCACTCCTACACCAACGATCAGAACCTCATCGACAACTACCACAACAAGCCCCGCCGTGGCCGTGGTGCCCCGTTGAACATGGTTCTCACCGAGACCGGTGCGGCAAAAGCGGTTGCCAAAGCCCTGCCCGAACTGGCCGGCAAACTGACCGGCAACGCCATCCGCGTGCCGACCCCCAACGTGTCCATGGCGATCCTCAACCTGACCCTGAAAAAAGGCACCACGGTTGAAGAGCTCAACACCCACCTGCGCGACGTGTCCCTCGACTCACCGCTGCAGGATCAGATCGACTACACCAACTCGCCCGAAGTCGTCTCTTCCGACTTTGTCGGTTCTCAGTACGCCGGTGTGGTTGATTCCCTGGCCACCATCGTCGACGGTGACCGCTGCGTGCTCTATGTCTGGTACGACAACGAATACGGTTACAGCTGCCAGGTCGTCGGCCTGCTCAAGGAGATTGTCGGCCTCAACCTGCCGACTCTGCCGCGTTAATCACAACGACAATCAAGTCAACAAGAACGGCCCGCAGAGTAATTCTGCGGGCCGTTCTTGTTTCACTGTCCCGTCCTGAAATAAGTTTACACCTTGGAGACGTATTTCAGGACGGGACGAAAAAAAGAAAGAGGCGAACTGCATAAGCTGTTCGCCTCTTTCATCGTACCCATATCTGGACAGGTGATCAGTCCGTGTTCATCATGCGCATTTTTTTGCGCAGACGACGTTGAGCTTCTTTTTCCTTACGCTTGCGTTTTACGCTCGGTTTCTCGTAAAACTTGCGCTGCTTCATTTCACGGAAAAGTCCCTCTTGTTGCAATTTACGCTTGAGAACGCGAATCGCCTTTTCAACGTTGTTGTCAAGAACTTGAATTTCCACGAAAAATCACCTCACTTTCCTTGTTTCATACCCCAACATGAGCCATGTCGGAGCGCGGATAGTAGCGCCAACAGTTACAAAAGTCAAGTTGATTTATTGGCCGGGCTCTGTCAAAAAGATAGGTTAAGTACTGGATTTATGCTATGTTGCACGTCTGAATCTGCTGCTAAAACAGCCATTCATAAAGAACACGGATGTTCTATGTCTTTGTATTCTATGCGCACTCTATTGATCAGAAATACGCCATCAATTCTGGCAGGGCTGTTTTTTGTCGTGCTGTCAGTCGCGAGTCGGCACCTGCTTGACCAACCCACCTCTCCGTGGACCATCCACCTGTTTCCGTTTTTACTGGGTGCGCTGCTGCCACTGACGATTCGACGCTACAACAGTCGCCGCCGCAGTCGCATGTTGGCAGACGACAGTCATTTCCTGCGCTTGTATCATACCGCTCCAATCATGCTGCACAGCATGGACGATCATGGCAAAATTCTCCACGTCAGCGATCACTGGCTACGTGTTCTCGGCTATGAACGCCACGAAGTTCTCGGTCGATCCATCAATGAGTTTTTCACCGAGGAGTCGCGTCGGCGCGGCCGCGATGAAATTCACGCAAAACTTGTCATCTCAGGCTCAGTCAAGGATGTTCCTCTTCAGATGATCAGCAAGCAGGGCGTGGTTCATGAGATACTGCTGTCTGCCACAACACACTACAATGTCAACGGCGCATTTCTGTGCAGTCAGGTAGTGATGGTGGATATGACGGAGAAGCAACGCGATGAACAGCGCATCCGCCAGTTGGCCTATGAAGACACCTTGACCCAGCTACCCAATCGTAGCGGACTGGAAATTTTATTGCGCCAAGCTCTGAAAATCAGCCAGCAGGACAACACGCCGCTGGCGGTGTTTTCCTTGGATCTGGATCACTTCAAACAGATCAACGACACTCTGGGTTCCAAAGTTGGCAACCAGGTGTTGGAACAGATCGCTCAACGCCTCAAAGAGCACATCAATGACCGCCAGATCGTGGCGCGGCTCGGCGGCGATGAATTTGTCATTGTTATTCCGGACAAAACCAGCGCATCGGCATTGCGCCTCAATGCTGACATTCTCCTCAAGCGTCTGAGCGAGCCCCTGACGATCAACCATCAGGAGCTGTTTACCAGTGTCAGTATCGGCATCGCCATTGCTCCACAAGGGGAAACCGATGTCGACACCCTGCTCGGCAACGCCAACCAAGCCATGTACCAGGTGAAGCGCAATGGCCGCAACGACTACGCCTTTTTCACCCGGCAAATGTCTGAGCAGGCCCTGCGCAATCTGCAGATTGAAACCGATCTGCGCCGGGCGGTTGAGAATAATGAACTGGAGTTATTTTACCAGCCACAAACATGCAGCAAAGAGGGCAAAGTTACCGCCCTTGAAGCTTTAATCCGCTGGCGGCACCCCAACTTCGGACTGCTGTCGCCGATGCAGTTCATCCCCATTGCTGAAACCAGTGGCCAGATCATTCAGATCGGTCATTGGGTGTTTCGTCAGGCCTGCGAACAGGCCCAAGCTTGGAAACGCCCAAGGATGGGAACGAGGTACGGCGTGCCCATCAAATATTTCCCCCACCGTCAGTTTTTAGGACCATCCCTTTTCATTGGACAAGGTCCGAATACCCTTCATTCGAAGGAGACCCGGCAATTGGATTCCCGACGCGCCAATTCAGATTTGGGAGGATTTACCCGAAACCCCCTTCCCTCCAGTGGGAATTCCAGG